>NZ_QGMY01000012.1 GCF_003173355.1 Methanospirillum lacunae
GATATTGTCCTTTAATTTTAATATAGTTCTCAAATATCGTTTTTATATGGGGCTGCTATTGATCAGTTCTGTTCGTATGAATATTTCTATGTCTGGCATAGTTATAATTGAATAGCGGCAGGATATGCGATAGTAATATTTGGGGTTATACGAGGGCTATTTTTTTATTTGAGTCAAATAATCTCGTATTATCCAAAATGAGATTTATAATATTAGCATGTCTTGATAGTTTAACTATTTCCATCATTTACAATCACAATCTGCTTCAAATGTTTCTGTAATCTAACTGAGACAGAAAAAAAAGTCTACATGCTCATCTTTTTATGTCTGGTATATGGAATAGCATTCATTAAGGTGCATTTTTGATATCCTTATCAACTGCTTTGAATCTGACATTTAGAATGCCTAAATTTCCAGAGTTTTATATATCGATAAGAATTATTGCTCAAATACACTCTATTATAAACGCATGGTTCAGCATGTTTTTTTCACGACCGCATATTCACTCATATATTTTATATCAATAGCATTTTTTTGCTGGATCCTGATCTGGAGCAAAAAGATCAGAAATAACCCTGCCATTTTCCCTTTTAAAGTTTTGATGTTTTTATTTATCATCTGGGCTCTAGATTATTCCCTTTTTTCATTTGCTCAAAAACTCGAAGAGTGGATATTTCTTGAGAAGATTGCATATCTACCCTACTCATTAGTTCCAGTCTTCAGTTTTATTCTTGCCTGGCAATACACTGATCATAAGGACTTTTTTAAGAGCAAATGGGCTTTTATTCCTTTTATTATTCCTGTTTTTACCCTTTTTTTCGATTGGATACCTCAAATTCAACACATTCTCATGTATGATTTTTATATCAATACTGAAGGTCTGATGCCTTCATTAGATTATCAATATGGCATCTGGGGATTTATCCATCATACAAATGGTGCAATATTTACTGTTGGATCTTTTCTTCTACTCACAAATACCCTTATTGTTAATCCCCGGAGGCATCGGAAAGGTAATATTTGTCTCATCATCGGAATTTTTATTTTTTTATTTTGGAATCTCATTTACCTAGCGGGATTTATCCAACCATGGATCTATAATCTCCCAGTTTCCTTTCTTCTAATCAGTGTATTATTTACTCTTGCAATTTTCAGATATCATTCACTCGATTTTCTTCCAATGGCAAGAAACCTTGTCCTTGAAAAGATGGATGATCCCTATGTCATTCTCTCACCTGATGCATTGGTTCTGGATATGAATCCATCCTTTGCTCGTGTATTCAACCTAAAGCCCAGTGATTCTATCGGAGTGGATTTTAAGAATGTTTTCTCATCGTGGCCTGAAATTGTCTCAATAATTTCACACCCGGATTGGGAAAGTAAAAAGGATTACATTTTCTCTCTTGAAACCGGAGAAAAAAAGAAATCATATTCAATTAAAAAATCCATCATCTCTGAAACTGATACTGAAATACTTGGCACTGCTCTCACGTTTCATGATATCAGCGAGTTAGAATCTACAAGGGTACTGCTTGCAGAGTCGAATGAAGAGTTAAAATCTATAAATATTCAACTTCATGACGAGATTGCCGAACGAATAAAAATTGAAGAGGCATTGAAAAGGTCAGAATTATCTGTCCGGACAATTCTTGACAGCATACATGATGCAGTTTTTGTCCATGATAAAAACGGAACTATCCTTGAAGTAAATGAACAGATGCTCCATATCTATGGCATATCTGATAAGGCCGTGATAACAGAATTCTCCAACATCAAGGATTATTTAAACCCTGATCTCCCGAATGAACAGATTCATGCCTATTGGGAATCGGTTCTTTCCGGGAAGGATGAACTTATCGAAGGAATAGCAATTAGCCCGCTCAATAAAGAACCATTCGATGCTGAATTCTTTATTACAAAGATTGAATTTGAAAATCATCCTGTAATTCTTACATCTATACGAAATATTTCTGATAGAAAACAAGTCGAAAGAGCACTCTTCAAAGCAAATGAGGAGTTGAACGAGCGAACACAAGAAATACAAAATCAATCCATTTTTTTGCAATATCTCATAGATACTCTACCGATTCCGATCTTCTATAAAGATATCACAGGGATATACACTGGATGTAATACTGAATTTGAAAAATACTATGGGGCACCTCGTGACCGGATTATTGGAAAATCAGTGTATGATCTCTGGCCTGAAGAGATGGCCAAAATATATTATGAAGCTGATCTCGAAGTGTTTCAAACGCCAGCACACCAACAATATGAAACACAGATACGGTATCATGATGGTTCTGTACATGATGTTGTCTTTTATAAAGCACCGATTTTTACTGTATCAAATCAGGTAGACGGGTTAATTGGGACATTTTTGGATATTACTGAAAGAAAAAGAAGTGAGGAGGCCCTAAAAGAGAGTGAATCATTCAATCGTGGATTAGTTGAAAACCTTCCTGATTATATCGCAGTTTATGGATATGGCAAAAAAATTCTTTATGTAAATCCAGCATTAACGGCAGCACTAGGATATCAGTTTGATGAATTTGTATCTAAGCCAGTATTTTCATATATCGCTGATGAGTTCAGAATTAAAGTAGAGGAGATAATATCTTCCCGGATTCAGGGCAATGTCCCTCCCATTTATGAAGTAGATATTCTCTGTCGTGATAAAACCCGGAGATCCGTGATTGTCAAAGGTACCCATATCCAGTATCGCTATCAGCCGGCAATTCTTCTTTTGATGAATGATATTACCATTCGAAAACAGATTGAACAGGCATTAAAAGAGAACGAGGAGAAATTTGTCTCGATATTTAAAAAAACCCCAGATCCGGTTCTTATCCTGAATTCAACATACAATATCATTGAGGTCAACCGGGGATTTGAAAAATACTTTGATGATTCTCATACAGATGTCCATGGGAAAAATATTGATGATCTGGGTATCAGACTACATCAGGAAGACATCGAACTTCTTCTAAAGAAATGTGAAAACGATATTAATTCCTCTCATATTGAGATGGAACTGTTAAAGGGTTCAGGATCTCCATTTATTGCTGAAGTTGCGGTATCCCGGATTGCAGTCAATGATGAGCAATGTTTCATTGTCCAGATCCACGATATTGATGAGATTAGAAAAGCACATAAGGCGATCTCACAGGTTAACAATAAATTAAAGATCCTCTCCAGCATAACGAGGCATGATATCCTTAACCGGAATATGGTTACATCTGTCTATTCTGAAATGCTCCTTGAAGATGTGAAAGATCCTGATGCACAGCGAAAATTATTTGCAATCCGGCAATCTTCAGATGAAATTAAGAATCTTATTGAATTTACCGGGCAATACCAAAATATCGGCGAAACAGTTCCTACATGGCAGGTTCTAGAACAATTGTTTACGCTGCGGCCAATTCAGGGATTTCTATCTGGAATTAATTTAACCCTTGATATGGAGGGAATTGAGATCTATGCGGATAAAATGCTTGTAAAAGTGATCTACAACCTGGTTGAAAATTCTGTCAGACATGGGAAAAAAATTACTACTATCTCTCTTTCTAGTCATGAAGAGTCAGGAAATTTAGTGATATGGTATGAAGATGATGGAGGGGGAATCAGTCCTGAAGAGAAAGAAAAATCGTTTGATAAGGGTTTTGGAAAAAATACCGGACTTGGTCTCTTTCTGATCAGGGAAATTCTCTCGATTACCGGGATATCAATTATTGAGAATGGAATTTTTGGGGTTGGAGTTCGATTTGAGATAGTAGTTCCCGCAGGTACATGGAGATTGCCGTGCATAAACTGAATGTAATGAATCGGTGAGAAAATAACCAGTTCTCCGGATTCAGCTTTTATATTACTATGATGATCCATTCCCTGTTGTAACCATTCTAACGCAACTAGAAAACGGATAAGGGAAAAACATGATGAATAAGAATCAAGAAGTCCAGGTGGATTTCGAATATGGAACGCTAAAAGAGGTAATTGTTGGAATCCCCAACATTATCTATCCAGATATTACAAAGGCACACTGGGTGAAAGAAGCACTGAACATTCTTCCTGAAGATGAAGCCCAAAAAATAGTTGCCAATTCATATAAAGACTCAAAGGAGACCGGCCAGTATGAGTCGATGGAGAAGGAAAATCAGGAATTAATCAGCATCCTCCAAAGGCACAATATTATTATCCACCGGCCTGATTTGGTCACGAAAGAAAGGGCCATTTTAAATTTTGGTGAAGATTATCTCAGACTTTCTGGTGTCTCTCAACAATTTACCCGTGATCCATTCCTGGTTATTGGTAATCATGTAATTGAATGTTCCATGGGCTCTCTTTACCGCCGGTGCGATATCCTGGGTCTGAAAAACCTGTTCATTGAACGGTTGATAGGATCTAATGCACAGTGGATTGCCATGCCGTCTCTGGACTATTCCCGTATGATAAAAGGGAGTGATTTCGATAAAACTGCTTTTCCGGTTCTTGAAGGGGGTGATGTGATTGTCCTTGGAAAGAAAATATTTGTGGGAATCTCGCAGAATAAAACGACAGGATCAAGTATTCTCGGGTATCGCTGGTTGAAGGCATATCTTGAGCCCTTCGGGTATGATGTTCAGCAGATCTCTCTCCCTGAGACTCTCCTCCATCTCGATGTAGCGTTGTCAATTCCTAAACGAGGAGTAATTATTGTTTGTCCCGAAGCGTTTCCTGATGGTGTACCATCTTATTTCCAGGATTGGAAACAGATCACAGTAACAATCGATCAGGCTCGAAGACTAGCAGCAAATGGTCTTCCTCTTGATGAAAACCACTACATCATCGGGTATAACGATCATTTTTCCGGAACGGTAATCCTGGAAGCGCTTGAGAAGGAAGGAATAACAGTGTACCGGATTCCATTCGGAAATCATAATGCAGTAGGCGGTTCAATCCGCTGTAGTACCAATCCACTCGTCAGGGTTCTGCCACATAAATTGTAAACCTAAAATGACTATTTTTAGGTTTCTCTTTTTCCAGAGAAAATCTGTTGTATATCTTTACTACAAACAGGTATTCTAATATAGAAACGATCTCAACATACCTTTATCTATGGATCTTGTCAGAGCGTTTCTTTCACTCAGGTATGTCAGCATTATTGCTGTAATCTCCTCCTTTGTCGGTGCTGTGCTTCTCTTTATTCTTGGTGCTCTTAAAATTGTAGGAGCTCTCGGTGTTCTGTTCCTTGGAAAAGAGCCAATCTCTCTTCTTATTGAAGCTCACGGAGCAGAGTCTGCGACATCGGGAGTTGTTATTCTTGTAATAAACGCGATTGACAGTTTCCTTTTTGCTCTTATTCTCCTGATATTCTCGTATGGCATATATACGTTATTTATAAACAGTTCGTTGGTTGAGGAAGATCAATACCCTTCATGGATCAGGATCGGAAGCATAGCACAATTGAAACTTTATCTCACTCAAGTTGTCATTACTATTCTTTTTGTTCAATTCCTTGAGATTTCAATTGTGAGTGGGGAACATCTTGACTGGAAAGCGATTGTTCTGCCGGTCTCGATCCTCTGTCTTGCCGGGGCAATATACCTCATGCATGCCGGAAATAATGAACATTAATCTCCCGGAATCCTAATCTTTGAAATAAACTATTTTCTTATATCTGTTTATTCATTGGATGGAGTGTAAATCCAAGTTGGTTGCCATCTCTTCTCTTGTCATTGATACCAATTCACAATTTTTGATCTATGTAAAAAAAGATGGTTGTTCAGAGAAGTGGGGAGAATAATCTGGACATCGAGAGTTTGAGTTTGAGTTTAGGCGAAAGTGCAGCAAATCGCTCTGCATCCAGAGCAGAGCAGACCTCAAGATCAGAAAGGAAATACTGTTTCAGTTGTTTTGCAATATCATGATCATACATGATAGCATTGGTTTCAAAATTCAATTTGAAACTTCGAACATCCCAGTTCGCACTTCCAACTGAGGCTGCAACCTCATCAACGACAATTGTTTTCGCATGAATAAAACCGGTATCATATGTGTATGCTTTCACCCCGGATTCAATCAGTTGTTCGATATATGAAATGCCTGCCCAGTATACAAACCAGTGATCTGGTTTTGCCGGCATCATGATCCTCACATCAATTCCCGCCAGAGCAGCCATCCGGAGTGCATCAAGGATGCTTTCATCAGGAATGAAATAGGGAGTCTGAATGTACACAGACTCATTTGCCAGATGTATGAGTTTCAGATATGATTCCTTGATTGGGTTCCAGTATGTGTCAGGACCACCTGAAACGATCTGCATAGGAAGCCACGTTTCAGAGAACCGGGTATGTTCAGGGAAATATCTGGGGTCATAGGTGATTTCATCACTTTTTGATGCATAATTCCAATCAAGGAAGAATCTGATCTGCATTGCAGCAACAGCATCTCCATCTACCTGGACTCCGGTATCACGCCAGGGTGCCCATTTTGGATCACGGCTGAGATAATCATCGCCGATATTGAATCCTCCGATAAACCCGGTTTTTCCATCTATTACCGCTATTTTCCGGTGATTCCGGTAGTTAATTCGTGGGTGGGTGATATGGATGAGAGAGGGAAAGAAGAACTCAAGTTTTCCACCTGCTTCGAGATATGGTTTGAAAAATTCTTTTCCCGGCCCTGCAGCCCCAAGCCCGTCACCCAGGAATCTGACTGAGACCCCGGCCTGAGCACGTTCTGTCAATGCTGCAAAAATCTCATTTCCAATGGCATCATCTTTGAGAATGTAATATTCCATGTGGATATGGTCTTTGGCACCGCGAATTGCTTCTAATAACGCTGAAAATTTATCATTCCCATCAACGAAGATATGAGCCTTGTTATGTACTGTAATAAAAGCACGGTTACTCTCCATGAGCATCAGCATCATCCGCCGGTACGAATCCGGGATCGGCTGTTCTGTTGGGAGAACTTTGTGGAAGAGTTCTTTCTTCTGGGATTCGATGATGCTCGTGAGTATATCATCATCTTCCTGTTTAATCCTGAACATCCGATCCCGGTGAAAACTCTGACCTATGAACAGATAGAGAACAAATCCTATAACAGGGACAAACACTAGGGCCATCAGCCAGGCAATTGTTGCTGTAGGATTTTTCCGCTCAATAAAAACGACAGTTATCGCAAAAAAAATGTTTAGAATCAGAATAATGGGAATAATGAAGTCATTTACTATTGTGATTACCGGGCTCATGATGATCCAAGGTTGTAGAGGACTAAGTCAATTCAGAATGATATAAATTCATCCGACAATGGGAGATATCCGGATGATTTGCTATGAGGAGAATTTGTTATCATTTCAGGCATAATAAAAAACCCTTTGTAGTCACTTAAACTGCAATCATTTTATCAATTGGGATTGGATATCCGTTCCCGATAATATCAGGCGGTTTAATTCCGGCGTCCTGATAACTCTCCCATGTTCTTTTCGTGATATCGGTTTTAAAAGTAAATTCGTGCCTGAGATCGTTTACATATGCCTTGGCGATAATTTTTCGATAGAGAGGATAATTTTCAACAAGTATGATATATGGCCTTTTTTCAGAGATATACACGTACCGGGAAGTGATGACAGCTTCTGTGAGAAGACGAACAGCTTTGTCGATGTCAGCATCGTAAGAGAGATAGAGATCAGTGACAACCATCATCTCAGCAGATCCTGAATTTGAACTGGATACTGCATTTACAACAGTCAGATAATTCGGAATAGTGACCCTGCTGTCACCTGGTGTTACAATCACTGTCTGAATGAGACCAATATCAATTACTTCTCCATAGTGTTCATTTATGGCGATTTTATCTCCAATCTGATATGGTTTTTCAATAATGATGACAAATCCGGCAACAATATTTTCCACGAGATCTTTCAGTCCAAACCCAAGCCCGGCTCCAATAAGTCCTGAGAATACTGCAAGTTCAGTAAATCCGAGATCAAATAACGGAGACAGGATCACGTAGACCATACAAATATACACCAGAATTTTGAGAACCGGTATAATCATTGCGAGAATATGTCTTCTTGTTCCAAGTTTTTCAGAAAGAATGCGAAGGAAAAAATCCATTCCATAAACAATCAGATACCCAATAATGAGAACAAGTAAACTCGAAATGATCCAGGATGGCTCTATGATGGTTCTCATCATATGACCCGGGAGAGTTCCATCCGGTGCGATATTTGATATATTTGTGATATTTTCCAAAATAGTAGATGAATTAACCATAATCACCACACCATCCTGATCCGTTTCAATTCTTTGGTTATTTCCGCGAGTGCGATAGGGTTAATCCGAATTTTTTCATTTTTTAGTACCACAAGTTCCTTGTCCCGGAGTTTGGAGATAATAAGATTCAGGTTGATATCTGAGGGAAGTGCCTGTTTAAGATCAGGTATCTGCACCTCCTCATAGGACATGATGAGTGAGAGAATATATGCCGTGTCTGGATCTGATATTGCCGGAAGAGTTGGAGGTGTCAGGCTGCTCAGTCGAATCTCCCAGGCATCACTGGCCTCCTGCCATATGTGTAATGCGACTCCCGGATTTCCATTTGATATCTGATGTAGTCGCTCGAAGATAAGTTCTGATGGTTCGAGTTCCTGACTTTTATTCCTGAGTATTGCGACAAATAATCGCCATCGAAGTGAGTAATAGGTAAATCCTATTGTTTTATTGATAATGGGAATAATGTAACTTTTCTGTTTCTGAATAAGCACCATTCTTCGTGGTACCGGAGGATCGACGATATAAAAGATTGAACTAAGTTGCTGAGAGAGGATGATTTTTTTAATATCAGGTTCACTTTTCCTTTTTAGTTCGATCTGTTTTCCAAAAAGAGATCCAATATCCTTTACAGCGATGAGATATCTCCAGGTGTGGATATTCCAGGTGGTGATCCAGATCTTCTCTTTTCTTGATAATATTTCGATGAATTCGTCAAGAAGATGAAATCCATTAATCATTCTGTGAAAGATAAACCTGCAGTTTTCAACTATGATGATATCTGCATCAGTATTATTTGAAAGGATAGAAAGATCGTTCTGTGTTTCTGTGAGTGTAATATGTTTTATTCTTCCGGCATGAGCGTCTTCAATTTTTGAGATGGGTTCTTCTCTTCCTGCAAGGTATTCTGAAATAATTGCGATATTTCGGATTTTTCCTGATAATCCTTCGTCGATTACATGGAGTAACTGTTCAGTCTCATCTGGCCAGATTGGGGAGATTAATTGTCCAGATTCACCTGAGTATAATTCATCCATTATTCTCTATGGTGATCTGCTATTGTTTATAGGTTTTAGCAGTTATTGGTAGAGAGAACCTGGTGGCATTTCTAGTTTCTGGAAAAAAAGATTGTAATTTCTTTTGTTTTGTGAAAAAACCCTATAAAATGAGAAGATATCTTCTATATGAATCGGTAATTTGAAACCCCTCTGTGAACTGGAAAGATCCACCTAAATTAAATCTATAAATTGAGCCTATTTTTGAAATTTAACCGACAATTTGGTATGTAGTATCCGAGGGGTATATCTGTTGAAATAATGTGCCATATTTAGGCCTCAATTTTAATATCCTCTATAATTATCGTTTTAACAACGGGCCACTATTGATCAGTTCTGCTCAAATGAATATTTACATGTCTGGCATAATGAAAACTGAATAGCGACAGGATATGGTGTCTGCACCAATTGTAGTTATTTTAGAGTTATTTTAACCATTTGTTCGATTATATTGGATAATTCAACTGAACCTGGAGTTTTTCAAAAAACCATCTCACTCACGAAGAACCTGAATATATTTATTCAATCAGGAGTGAAATTCTGTGATTGCAGGGGAAAAAGGATGAATCATGATCTTCAGGTGAAAATAATCAACACCCTTGTGCCACATGGCGTCAAAAAAATATCTGTCTTTGGAAGTTATGCCACAGGTCGCGAGCATCAGGGTAGTGCTCTGGATCTCATTGTCTCTTTTCCTAAAGAGATTGGTCTTTTTGCTCTCGGTGGCATCAGAGAAGAGTTGATTGAGAAACTTGGGATTTCCGTGGATATTCTTACTGAACGATCGATTCATCCTTTACTCAGGGAAAAGATCAGCCAGGAGACTGTAGAGATCTATCACAATGAAAGATGATTCAATTCTTCTTGAGCATATGTTAAATGCCTGCTTGAGGATTCGTGAATATATTTCTGATTGTTCTCTTCATGATTTTGTATCACTACACGAGAAACAGGATGCAGTTATTCGTCAGATAGAAATCATAGGAGAGGCAGCTTCTCATGTTTCTGTTCAATACAAGGAAGAGAATCAGGCAATTGAATGGCGACAGATAATTGGTATGAGGAATTTGCTCATCCATCAGTATTCCAGTGTGAATTTACCTGGGACTCTTACTATTAACTAATTCAGACATAAAGAAGAGAATTAAACAGACTGCGGAGTGGTAACTTGAGGAGGGGGCTAAACCACAGATCTGGTTGTGTTCTTCCAACTGGAGCTATTCATATATCCAAACAACCTAAAGGATCATGATATCATACAAATCTATAATTTGAGGCTTATAGAGGAAAAATGAGTCAATACATTCTGCATTTATCTGATCTTCACATCGATGATGCCGGTCAGGCAGATACCTATCGGACACGACTTGAGAGCGACCTAAAACAAGAGTTAAAGATTGAAAAACTTGATTATCTGGTCATATCGGGTGACTTCAGCAACACTTCAGTTGAGTCCGAGTATTCTGTAGCTGCTGAAATGATTGAGAAGATAATCACAGAATTTCGACTGGATAAAAGCCGTGTTGTCATCGTCCCCGGAAATCATGATCTCAACTGGGATCTCGCTGATGAGTCATATACACCAAAGCGAACACCTCCTTCCGGTATTTTTCAGGACAAGGTAGTATCTCTAGGTGATAAAGGATACCTGGTCCGTGATGAAGAGAAGTACAAAAAAAGGTTTGATCACTTTAATTCGTATTTATACAGTCAAATCCTCAAAGGTGAATCATACCCGTCTGACTACGCAGATCAGATCCTCTTTGTAGAAAACCCTGAAGATAGGATCCTCTTCCTTGGTTTCAATTCATCCTGGAATATTGACCCGTATTTTCCAGATCGATCTGGAATCAACCCGGAGGCCCTGAACAGAGCAATTGATAGAGTGAAAGACAAAGTCTATGACGGCTGGCTCAAAATCGCGGTCTTCCATCATCCGGTATCAGGACTTGAGATGATGAATGATGTATTTATGCAGATATTAGCGGTCCATAACTTTCAGATCGTTCTTCATGGGCATATTCATACACCAAACGAAGGCTATTACAAGTATGATACAAGAAGAGGTATCCATATAATCGGGGCAGGATGCTTTGGAAAACCGACCAGGATCCAAGATAATCCAACTCCACTCCAGTATAATATAATTCAATACGACACTGAACAGGAGCAGATAACCGTCCACACACGAAAAAGAGACGACCACCTCGGTGCCTGGATGGCTGATTCACGATGGAGTGATAAGAATCATCCAGATCCCTATTATCATATCAACCTGGGTCAAGTAAAAAAAAAGATTTGAAAAGTACCCTGAATCCGATCTCATTTGATCTAGCCATTGCAGAAAATCTCGAAAAGTTCACCGGGAGAAAATGGCTGATTGAAGAGATAGATGAATGGGTCAACGATCCAAATGGCAGAAGAGTATACTGGATCCTGGGTCGTCCCGGGATCGGGAAGACTGCCCTTGCCATCAAGTACAACAATATCCATGATCTTTCAGCGTTTTTTCTGTTTCAGTATGACAACTCCGAGACGATCAATCCCCAGCGTTTTGTCAAAACCCTGGCATACGAGCTTAGCATCAGTATTTCTGCCTATCAGGATTTGCTTGAGAAGATAGACCTCGACTCAAAAAAGGATCTCGACGGACCTGCTCTCCTCAATGAACTGATTATCATCCCTTTTTATCAGATTGGCAACCTGGAGCATCAGGTCATCATTCTGCTTGATGGGCTTGATGAGATCTTTCAGAGGCATGGGATGGAAAATATCCCCCAGGAAATGGTTCAGACACTTCGTGCTCTCTATCACCGGACTGAAAGTATGCCATTTCGGTTTATCTTTTCAAGCAGGGATAGTCAGGCGGTTCAGACTGAGTTGCAGCTGGATGCTGTTAAACCACAGTTCATTGATCCGGATAGCAAACAAAATAGAGATGATATCAGGGAATATCTCAGGAAAGAACTCGGAAATATCACCGGAGAGGTTATTCCTGATGAGACACTTGAGGACATTGGTGTAAAAAGTGAGGGATTCTTTATCTATGCATCTTTTTTCTACAAAGCGGTAAGGGATAAGATCTTTTCCCTCGATCAACCATCATTCCCAACTGGTCTCAGTGCTATGTATCTTGAGTACTTTGAGAAGCAGTTTCATGATATCCAAAAGTATGAACAGAAAATAATTCCAGCAATCCAGGTTATCTGTGCTGCCAGAGAAGCCTTGCCTGCTCAAATTCTGACCGGTATAATTGAGGGAGAAGAGGTTGGGATGAATAAATTAAGGATTCAGATAGACTCCCTTTTTTCTTTTGAAAATAATGCTGTTCGTCCCTTTCACTCATCAATTGTAGAATGGATCTCTGATGAAAAAAAGTCTGGCAGGTACTATGTGAGTCTCAAAAAGGGGCATGCATCTCTCTCCGAATATGGATTTAATCATGTGATGAGTGGTGAGATACATGAGTACTTCCTGAGAAATCTTGCATATCACCTGCTAGCAATCAGGGATGAGAAGAGGCTGTCTGAACTCATGGTAAACCAGGAGTTCTTTGTGAGATCATACGAATCTGATTACCAGACTCTTCAGAGATTGTGGGTAATACTTGAGAATGAGACGTCATTGAGGATGGAGCAGGTGTATGCACTGCCGCAGGGGAACAGAAAAACCTCTTCAACAGTCTCCAAACTTCAGACCTTTTTCTTTGGGCGTTCAGATCAAACAAACGGCTCTGAGTTTTCCAATTGGTATATCATTGATATTGGGAACCTCCTTCAGCGTATGAGCAAGTTGACCACAGCATACGACTGGTATCATCTTCTTGAAAAAAAGGCGAGGGATGAAAAAGATATTGATTCGTTACAAATATCGCTTGGTAACCAGGCTTTGATCCTCTCTGCTCGTGGTGACCTTGACGGTGCGATGAAACTCCATAAAGAACAGGAACGTATTTGCCGTGACCTTGGTAATGTTGATGGTCTGCAGGCATCGCTTGGTAACCAGGCTTTGATCCTCTCTGCTCGTGGTGACCTTGACGGTGCGATGAAACTTCATAAAGAAAAGGAACGTATCTGCCGTGACCTTGGTAATGTTGATTCGTTACAAATTTCGCTAGGTAACCAGGCTAATATCCTATATGTTCGTGGTGACCTTGACGGTGCGATGAAACTGCACAAGGAGGAAGAACGTATCTGTCGTAACCTTGGTAATGTTGATTCGTTACAGCGGTCTCTGGGTAACCAGGCTTTGATCCTGAAGGCTCGTGGTGATCTTGACGGTGCGATGAAACTGCACAAGGAGGAAGAACGTATCTGTCGTAACCTTGGTAATGTTGATTCGTTACAGCGGTCTCTGGGTAACCAGGCTTTGATCCTGAAGGCTCGTGGTGATCTTGACGGTGCGATGAAACTTCATAAAGAAAAGGAACGTATCTGCCGTGACCTTGGTAATGTTGATTCGTTACAGCGGTCTCTGGGTAACCAGGCTTTGATCCTCTCTGCTCGTGGTGACCTTGACGGTGCGATGAAACTGCACAAGGAGGAAGAACGTATCTGCCGTGACCTTGGTAATGTTGATGGTCTGCAGGCATCGCTTGGTAACCAGGCTTTGATCCTGAAGGCTCGTGGTGACCTTGACGGTGCGATGAAACTTCATAAAGAAAAGGAACGTATCTGCCGTGAATTGGGTAATGTTGATGGTCTGCAGGCATCGCTTGGTAACCAGGCTTTGATCCTCTCTGCTCGTGGTGACCTTGACGGTGCGATGAAACTCCATAAAGAACAGGAACGTATCTGCCGTGAATTGGGTAATGTTGATGGT
>NZ_QGMY01000013.1 GCF_003173355.1 Methanospirillum lacunae
ATGGGAGCCCGAACTGTGAACAGCGATGTTGCAACGGGTTCGACATAGGAATACTGATGGTGTGGACATCTGTCTGCACCCGCCAATAGCCGAGCAAGTGTGCGTTTGCGAAAAGTAACCAACAAATTCTGGTTGATCCTGCCAGAGGCCACTGCTATCGGGGTTTGACTAAGCCATGCGAGTCGAGAGGTGCAAGACCTCGGCGAACTGCTCAGTAACACGTGGACAATCTGCCCTGAAGAAGAGAATAATCCCGGGAAACTGGGGGTAATGCTCTATAGTCCGGGAGGGCTGGAATGCTCTCCGGATGAAAGATCCGTCGCTTCAGGATGAGTCTGCGGCCGATTAGGTAGTTGTTGGGGTAAAAGCCCAACAAGCCTGTCATCGGTACGGGTTGTGGGAGCAAGAGCCCGGAGATGGATTCTGAGACACGAATCCAGGCCCTACGGGGCGCAGCAGGCGCGAAAACTTTACAATGCGGGCAACCGTGATAAGGAAACCCCGAGTGCCACCACAGGGTGGCTGTCCACCAGTTTAAACAACTGGTGAAGAAAGGGCCGGGCAAGACCGGTGCCAGCCGCCGCGGTAATACCGGCGGCTCGAGTGGTGGCCGCTTTTACTGGGCTTAAAGGGTCCGTAGCTGGATCTGTGTGTCCCTTGAGAAATCCATCGGCTCAACTGATGGGCGTTCAGGGGAAACTGCAGTTCTAGGGACCGGGAGAGGTGAGAGGTACTGCCGGGGTAGGAGTGAAATCCTGTAATCCCGGTGGGACGACCTATGGCGAAGGCATCTCACCAGAACGGCTCCGACAGTGAGGGACGAAAGCTGGGGGAGCAAACCGGATTAGATACCCGGGTAGTCCCAGCTGTAAACTATGCGCATTAGGTGTGTCAGTGACCACGTGTCACTGAGGTGCCGAAGGGAAACCGTGAAATGCGCCGCCTGGGGAGTACGGTCGCAAGGCTGAAACTTAAAGGAATTGGCGGGGGAGCACCACAACGGGTGGAGCCTGCGGTTTAATCGGACTCAACGCCGGGAATCTCACCGGATAAGACAGCTGAATGATAGTCGGGATGAAGACTCTACTTGACTAGCTGAGAGGAGGTGCATGGCCGTCGTCAGTTCGTACTGTGAAGCATCCTGTTTAGTCAGGCAACGAGCGAGACCCACGCCAACAATTGCCAGCTTGACCTCCGGGTCGATGGGGACATTGTTGGGACCGCCTCTGCTAAAGGGGAGGAAGGAATGGGCAACGGTAGGTCAGCATGCCCCGAATTATCCGGGCTACACGCGGGCTACAATGGTTGGGACAATGGGTTCCGACACCGAAAGGTGAAGGTAATCTCCTAAACCCAGTCTAAGTTCGGATTGCGGGTTGTAACTCACCCGCATGAAGCTGGAATCCGTAGTAATCGCGTTTCACCATAGCGCGGTGAATATGTCCCTGCTCCTTGCACACACCGCCCGTCAAACCACCCGAGTGAGGTCTTGATGAGGCGACGCCAAATGGCGCTGTCGAATCTGGGTTTCGCAAGGGGGGTTAAGTCGTAACAAGGTAGCCGTAGGGGAATCTGCGGCTGGATCACCTCCTAACGATTTAAAAAGCGGTATTTGTTCGGGTGCGGGCAGACCATAAAACCATCAGTATTCCACAATAAATGGTGGGCTCGTAGCTCAGTTGGAAGAGCGCGGCGTTTGCAACGCCGAGGCCTGGGGTTCAAATCCCCACGGGTCCACTTCTTTGTTTATTTGCCGGTGCACCAGGTGATGTAAATCGCCGGGGAAGGGCTTGAGACCCCGTGAAATCGGGGCGATGATAGGCCGTGTAAAGGAATTGCTGCGTTTAGGACGTTAAATGGGTTTGACGGAACTGGACGAGCTTTATACCTGTCAGTGGATGGCTCGGTTTGGGAGCCGACGAAGGGCGTGCCAAGCTGCGATAAGCCCCGGGTAGGCGCATGGAGCCTATGAACCGGGGATTCCCTAATGGGCCATCCTGATACTTTACGTATCAATCCTGTATAGGATGGGGAACGCCCCGAATTGAAACATCTTAGTAGGGGCAGGAGAAGAAACCAAACGGGATGTCGTTATTAGAGGCGATCGAAAGCGACAGAGTTCAAACTGAATCCTTCGGGAGATGTGGTGTTGATAGGCCCGCCGTATGGGACTTATGTTTAGAACAGAAGTTGTCTGGAACGACATACTACAGAGGGTGACAGTCCCGTATGTGTATGAACATAAGCTCTGGCGGAGTCCTGAGTAACGTGGGTCGGAATTCCCGCGTGAATCCGGGGGTCACTAACCTCCAAAACTAAATACTCCCCAAAACCGATAGCGTAATAGTAGCGTGAGCGAAAGCTGAAAAGCAACCCTAGAAAGGTGTTGAAAAGTGCCTGAAACTGACAGGTGATAGCGTGTTATGGCGCGAAAGGATCTTTCAAGCGAAGGAATCCGTTGTGAGACGGTAGTACGGGTTTGAATGCCGGTGTCATAACGTACGTTTTGAAGAACGGGCCAAAGAGTTTATTCTGCTGGCGAAGGTTAATTCTGAAAAGGAAGGAACCGAAGGGAAACCAACAAGTCCGTAGCCGCAAGGTGTGGGACGGCGTATTAATAATGCGCGGAGTCAACAGGATAAGACCCGAAGCCTGGCGATCTATGCGTGGGCAGATTGAAGCGTGCCGAAAGGTGCGTGGAGGATCGCAAGCGGTTTTGATATGCAAATCATTCGCGTGACCTGCGTATAGGAGTGAAAGATTAATCGAGCCAGGCATCCGCTGGTTCCTCTCGAAACATGCCGTAGCATGACCTGACCGGAGATCGACAGTGAGGTAGAGCACTGATTGGGGAAGTGGGTGACGAAAGTCGTCCCTCTCCTGTCAAACTCCAAATTCCCTGTCATCTAAGATGGTTGGAAGTCCGCATTACGGGGTAAGCTTGTAATGCGTAAGGGAGACAACCCAGACCGTGGTTAATGTCCCTCAGTGCAGGCTCAGTGTAAACACTGAAAGTGGTCCTGGGTCAAAGACAACTGGAAGGTGAGCTTAGAAGCAGCTACCCTTTAAAAAGTGCGTAACAGCTTACCAGTCAAGATTCAGGGCGCTGAAAATGGACGGGGCTTAAGCCTGCCACAGATACCACGGACCATACTAATGTATGATGGCGTAGAGAGGCGTTCTGCATGGGCGGAAGCAGGGTCGTAAGGTCCTGTGGACCGTGTAGAAATGAAAATTTTGGCAGTAGTAGAAGCTTAAGTATGGTGAGAATCCATACCGCCGCAGGGGCCAGGTTTCCTCGACAATGTTCGTCAGTCGAGGGTTAGTCGGTCCTAAGTTGCACCGTAACTCGAGTGTAGCGAAAGGGAAACAGGTTAATATTCCTGTACCTGCTCCAGACAATCCTGACGCTTCCGGATATGCTCAGCGGGACTGTCGTCCCGTCTAAGCGGTATATGCGATTGGAGTACCGTAATGGTGAGAATTTCGCTAACCCGTTATGGGGTAACAGAGCAAATTCCAGGAGCCCGTGAAAAGGGTGGATGCAGTCCGTACCAAGAACTGACACAGGTGCCCCTCGCTGAGAAGGCGAAGGCGTGTCGGAATTAATCGTGTTAAGGGAACTCGGCAAATTAGCCCTGTAACTTCGGGATAAGGGGTGCCTGCCCAGAGATTGGGCAGGTCGCAGTGACAAGGGCGCTCCGACTGTCTAATAACAACATAGCAGACTGCAACTCCGAAAGGACTAGTATAGTCTGTGATTCCTGCCCAGTGCGAGTATCTGAACACCGGGTTCAACCGGACGAAGGACTCGTAAACGGCGGGGGTAACTATGACCCTCTTAAGGTAGCGTAGTACCTTGTCGCTTAATTGGCGACTTGCATGAATGGAATAACGAGAGCGCTACTGTCCCTAACACGAATCCGTTGAACCTTTTGTACTAGTGCAGAGACTAGTGACTCCTTATGGGAAGTGAAGACCCCGTGGAGCTTTACTGCAGCCTGTCGTTGGATTACGGTATTACCTGCGCAGGGTAGATGGGAGGCGTCGAGCCAACTCTTGTGGGAGTTGGGGAGCCAACGATGAGACACCATCCTGGTTTTATTGTAATTCTAACTGAATTGTTTCAGGACATCGATAGGTAGGCAGTTTGGGTGGGGCGCCACACCCTCGAAAAAATATCAAGGGTGCCCTAAGGTCAACTCAAGCGGGTCAGAAACCCGCTGGAGAGTGTCAAGAGCATAAGTTGGCCTGACGCGATTGCGCATAGCAAGCAATCGCGAGAGGAAACTCGGGTCTAACGAACCAATACGCCCTTTTGGTGAGGGCTATTGACTACAGAAAAGCTACCCCGGGGATAACAGAGTCGTCGCCGGCAAGAGCACATATCGACCCGGCGGCTTGCTACCTCGATGTCGGTTCTTTCCATCCTGGCTGTGCAGCAGCAGCCAAGGGTGAGGTTGTTCGCCTATTAAAGGGGATCGTGAGCTGGGTTTAGACCGTCGTGAGACAGGTCGGTTACTATCTATAAGGAGTGCCAGAAGTCTGAAGGGAAGAATGAAATAGTACGAGAGGAACTTTCATTCGGCGCCTCTGGTCGATCGGTTGTCTGACAAGGCACTGCCGAGCAGCTACGCGCCAAGAGATAAAAGCTGAAAGCATCTAAGCTTGAAACTTACCCCAAAAAGAGACTTCTTTAAGACACGGATAAAAGATCCG
>NZ_QGMY01000014.1 GCF_003173355.1 Methanospirillum lacunae
TATTTTGGAGGATTCAAACATCACTAATAACACATTTATTTTGATTAGTGGCAAAGTTGGGTTCTAATATCCCCATACATTGCATATCGTGAAAAATCCGGGTAAATTTCTCTTATTATCTGAATCCAGATACAATATTTGATTATATCAACGGAGTTATTTTAAAAAATACTGGTGAGGACTGGTTAACAGACATCCATTGTCATTCCTTCAGACTCCAGATACTCAGCCCCCCAGACTCTGATAGCATCAAACACCGGAAAGAGGGCTTTTCCATGTTCAGTCAGGGCATATTCTACCCGGGGAGGGATTTCAGGAAATATGGTTCGTGTAATGATCTTCTGATTTTCAAGTTCGCGGAGATTGAAGGTGAGGGTATTTGAATTCACATTATGCATCTTTTTCTGGAGGTCAGTAAATCTCAGCGGGGAATTTCGAAGGTGCCAGATGATGAGGATCTTCCATTTGCTCCCAAGAGTTTCAATAAACAATTCAACCAGGCATTTTGATTTAATTTCATGTTTTACCGATGATTCCACAATAGTTATTTTTTGATTACTATATTAATTCTGTTTCTCTGCTTTGAATAAATAACTAAAGGGATAATAAGAACGGTATTCTAAAAGGAGTCAAATCATGGATAAAAATAGCCCTCAATGTGCCAAGTGTCAGATGATGAGATGTGGGTCTCAGGATAAGACCGGTGGTGTCCCATCCTCCTGTCCAACAGTCCGGTATGCAGATCTCATCGAAGAAGTAAAAGAAAAATACCAGCTCTCTGAAAACCAGGCCGTTATCCAGGGGTGGTATACATTGATGAGTACTATCCTGGATCCTCAAAAACCACGTGAGAAACTATCCTGGACAAGAGTCGATGAGATCATGGAGTATGCGAAAATCCGGGGCATGACAAAAATCGGGATTGCGACGTGTTATGCACTGATGTTTGAATCGAAGTTGCTGACAGATATTCTGGAGATAAACGGGTTTCGGGTTGTTTCAGTCTCATGTCTCTGTGGAGAGATAGATCCAGAAAGCATGGGAATGCACGGGCCAGTGTTTTGTAACCCAATATTGCAGGCAGAAGTACTGAATAAAGAAAAAACCGAGTTAAACATCATGGTAGGCCTGTGTGTCGGTCATGATATTCTGTTTCTCCGGTATTGTACTGGAGAAACAACACCTTTGATTGTCAAAGACCGGGCACTGGGTCATAATCCCGTTGCTGCTTTATATATGAGCCAAAATGCATTTTACCGGGATCGATTCATACGGAACCGTTCATGATCTACCCATCATCACGGATTTGTATACTCAGTATCGGTCAGGTGAGCAGAATTGATCATAGTAATAGTGTCAGCTCAAGAGCCTATTAATCCTTGAAAAAGAAGTATTAATGCAAATGTCCTTGTTTATATCTGGGGTAGTTATTTCTGATGAACGACCGCTAATGCCAGTAATACCCAGGTTTCACAAGAATTATTCTTATATTGTCAATATCGGACTCATTATCTTTATCATTTTGGTTTTGATACAGGCATTATGTCCTGTAGTATCTGCAGAAGATCCAACTCACTTTCAAAACACATCACCAGTTTTAGATCATCCTAAAAAAACTATCCTCTTTGTAAGCGATACATCAAATAAATACCCTATATTCCAACTTTGGGAAAAGGGACTGGCACAAGGACTAGCAAAAGAGAAGGACTTTACAATTGATCTTGTTGTTGAACCCCTGGATATCATCCGATATAAGGACCCCGTATATATTGATCAGATGATCACTCTCTATCAATATAAACTTGAAAAGTTGAAACCCGATGCCATATTTACATTTAATCAAGAATCACTGGATATTTTACGTCGCACAAATAGTACATACATACAAAACATTCCCATTATCACCACTCGGATGAATGGTACAGATAATCCACCAAATATCCTCCTTATCCCATCATTTCCCATTTTTTTTAACCAAACCATCGAAATGGCTCTCTCACTCTTACCTGATACCAGGCATGTTTACATCATCGCTGGAAATAACCCATCAGACAATGCTGATACCCTTCAAGTAAAACAGTCAATCGATCAAATGGAACTGAAAGTTCCTGTTGAGTATTTAACAAATCTTACACTTGAAGAGTTAGAACAGCGGGTATCCAGTCTGCCAGATAAGTCAATTATCTATTATATAAGATATTCAGGTGATTCACAGGGCAATTATTACATCCCTACAGATATTGTTAGCAAAATCAGGGAGATAACAGATGTTCCGATATTTGGCGGAACTGATACATATATTGGTAAAGGAATCGTAGGGGGTTATATCCCCAGTACTCCCATTAGGGGAGAAATGGTTGCACAGACCATTATTGATTATTTACATGGTAAAACTCCAGGAGATTCATATTTCCGTCCTTCTGAATATATGCAATATGTTTTCGACTGGAGGGAGATCAAACGGCTTGGGATTAATCAATCAAATCTCCCAAAAAATGCTCAGATATTGTATAAAGAAGACAATATCTACGAGAAATATTACGGCCCCATCCTTCTGGTCATTTTTATCATTTTCGTAGAGTCACTTCTCATAACCGGGCTTCTCATCAATCGAAGAAATCGTATTCTGGCAGAACGAAATCTCAAAGAAAGTGAAGAAAGGTTCCGTGTTCTTGTAGAACAGGCACCTGAAGCCATTACCGTGATTGATATTGAGAATAACCAGTTTATTAATGCAAATAGGAATGCTGAACGATTATTTGGATATAATCGGGATGAAATACTCAAACATGGCCTGAACCTGCTTTGTCCCCCTGACTCAACAGACTCCATACAGATCAACCGAAGTATACAAGACAAGATGGAAAAAGTAATGAGTGGGGAAGAAGTCATTTTTGAGCAGACTATCAGGAGTATAGATGGCGTCAGCACTCCCTGCGAAATTAGATTTGTCAAACTCCCTTCTCAAAAAGCACAATTAATCAGGGCTAGTTATATCGATATCTCCAGTTATAAACAGACAGAGGCAGAACTTGAACATCGGGTACAAACCCGAACAAATGAGTTACAAATCGCTCAGGAAGCATTCAAACAGGCCAATATCAAGTTGAATCTGCTTTCAAGAATTACGAGGCATGATATCCTGAACGGGGTTACCGCTCTACTTGGATATCTTGAGATGTCCCGTGATTTGAAGCCAAGTGAACAAATTGATGAGTACCTGAAGAGTTGTCTCAATATCACGAAGATTATTCAGAGCCAGATTGATTTCACCAGTGTTTATGATAACATCGGAACAGAATCCCCTAAATGGCAGAATATTGAATTAATTCTGGAAAAAATTAAGAGTAATTTTTCAACTCAACTCAATTTCCATGGTAATGTACATGGTATTGAGATCTATGCAGATCCGCTCCTGGAGAAGGTATTTTTCACATTTATTGAGAATACTATCAGACATAGTGTACATGCAACAGACATATGGGCATCATATGAATTGAACAATACCGATCTCATCATACGGTATGAGGATAATGGCATTGGGGTGCCAAATTCAGATAAAAAGAAGATATTTAAACGAGGTTTTGGAAAAAACACGGGATTTGGACTTTTCATATCTCAGGAGATACTTGCCATTACACAATTAAACATTGAAGAGAATGGCGAAGAAGGTAAAGGAGTACGATTTGAAATTACTGTCCCACAAAAACAGTATAAACTCTGAATCGCACTACATATTCCTGAACTTAATGAATCAGGTAAAATATCAAGTATCTGGAGAAAAACCATAATCCATGAGATGTCTTCCGATAACAAAAGGAAAAACACGCAATGGTATAATCTGGGCTGTATCCCCACCAGTCTTCATGGATTATGGAATTAAAAGTACTGATAGTGTTTCCTATTTTTCAATCAAGATAACATCACGTTAAATCTGTTTTAATGCAATATTTCACCGGTTGATAATCGTTAATTTGAGTATGTTCTTTCATAACATTTGAGCGTTCTGATACACAATTCAAAAGATTTAGTAAAAGATCTGTATTATATCTCATAATCTCATCATATACATTCAGAGCATTGAATTTCATTTCAGGGGAATCTCATATGACCATCAAAATAACCACAAATCCCATTCAGAGTGGGCAGGTAATCCATAGAAAAAAATTCCCCTTCAATGAAAGAGTAATATCAAAATGTTTAGTTGTTTTTATACTCTTTATCCTTTCAGGCTGCATACTCCTTGTAGTATCTCCAGCAGCGGCACAAAACCCGGATAATAATAATACATCAGGAAGCAATTTCAGTTTGAATGGTTTATCACAGGGTCTTCAGACAAACAATTCATCCATTGTCCCCCAGATTTCAAATCATACCAATGCTTCATCAATACCAGAATCACAGGAGGATGTTTCTGAACAGACAATTCACAACTGTGTAAATTGCACGACCAGTAATGAATTGTACACCAGTTGGGATAAAATGCCCCGGATTAGTCAGAACGAAGAGACAGAGAAAATTGATGCGATAAATAAGAATATTACCAGGGAACGGAGGGACTGGGTGGCCGGTCATACTTCGGTCTCAAACCTGACACCAAAAGCATTCAACCAGTTACTGGGATTTAAACTTCCAGCAGAACTGAATAACACATTCTCCTCAAACTTAACCGTATCAACAGAGGCTGCAGATGATGTATCTTTTAGTTCACTCCCATCCTCTTTCACCTGGAGGGATAATGGTGGTGATTATACAACACCAGTCCGTAGTCAGGGTTCCTGTGGTTCCTGTTGGGCATTTGCCTCAACGGCAGTATTTGAATCATTTTATGAACGCCTATACCAAAACCCATCATTAAATCCTGATTTTTCAGAACAGTACCTGGTGAGTTGTTCAGATGCAGGATCATGTGCTGGGGGATATAATGCAATCAGATACTTCATTGACTATTCAGGAGGCGGAGGAGTCGGGACTGTCCTGGAGTCTGTCTATCCCTATACAGCATCCGATTCAACGTGTATTAATTTGAATGGGTATACCCGATATAAGGCACCAAGCGGAACATTCTCAAGTGGGGCAACATTCCCCTCTGTTACTCAACTGAAGCGGTATTTGTATACCTACGGCCCTCTCCTGATTTCTCTTGGAGTAGATAGTTCCTTTAGTGCATACACCGGGGGGATATACTCCAGTTCATATAGCGGAGAAGTCAATCATGTTGTCCTTCTTGTTGGATGGGGAACAACAAGCAGTGGTTCTACGTATTGGATCTGTAAAAACTCCTGGGGATCAGGATGGGGGGAATCTGGTTTTTTCAGGATTCTTGATGGTTCAAACTATATTGGCACGTATATTGCCTATATGGGATATTCCTCCCTGACTAAACCGACAGTTTCATCAATCACACCACCCACAGGAACCACGGGAACAACAATATCAATAACAAATCTTTCTGGTTCGAATTTTTATACTGATTCTCATATAACGCTGACTAAATCAGGATATACTACCATTGATGCCACCGATGAATCATTAAGCTCAACAATGAAAATGACAGGGAAGATAGATCTTTCAGGGGCAGTCCCTGGTTCCAGGAATGTAGTGGTGACCAACTCAGATGGAACGACCGGGACACTGACTAACGGGTTTACCATACTCCCAAATATTTCTGCACGATTTTTCGGTGTTCCCGAGACCAGCGTCTATCCCTATACTGTGCATTTTTATGATGTATCTGAAGGTAATCCAATCTCCCGGATTTGGAATTTCGGTGATGGAAATACCTCGACCGAAAAAAATGTCACCCATACATACACGAAGGTAGGAAACTCTACAATCACCTTAACTGTGTATGATGGATATTAATCGAGTATATGGATTTAAAGAGTTTTCAAGCCGTATCCTAATGATACTCCTTTTTTAAATCCCTGAATAGATGCATTCCATACTCCTCTATCTCCAGTTTTATCGACTTGAAAATTACTCCCGTACAATGGAGTCCTCTGCCTCTGTAAACGGATTTGTCCTGATTGCAAGTGAGAACAGGTATGGATAATCAGCCTTTAAGTATTCCAGATATGTTATCCATACCGGAACAATTTGGGAATAGATCCGTGTTATGTCACCTGAAAGGTGGATGAGATCACTATCAGGCAAGTCTTCACACATTCCACGGTGTTTTAATTCATCGGTCAGATGAAACACTGCCTGCAGAACATCAGTGAACGATTCATGCTCTAATAGAAAGGGATTTTCCAGTAACCTGACGAGGAAATCCTCTTTGCTTATAAGCATCTCCCGAAGAATAAGAAGATCATTGCATGAGAACTGAACTTTGTATTGGGCCTTCATTGACTCTTTTTTCTTACGGACATATATAGAGTGATCCCAGGTTTTCAATGATGAATAAAATTCCATTTTAGCCTGAAAATCCATGTCCCGGATTGAGAAAAATCTCATAAGAGGTGCTCCTATCTCTGAAAAAAACAAACCGATAACCATATTGAGTTTATTGAGTTTGCTTTTTCGGGCCTGTCTTTCCAATAACTGGTGAAGAATGAGGGTGACAAGAAGAACCTCAATCGGGAGGAAGGCAAGATCATGGAGAGTATATATCAGAATGTGATCAAGGTCATGAAATGCCAGGTAATGGAGAGCAAACAGCGCTAAAGAGGAGAAGAGAAGACATATTGCAAAAACCGTGAGCCAGTTTTTGTTTGATACCATGCACATACATTAGGGTTAGCAAGTATGTTTCTTTCGATAATGGATGATCCGAACACCCATCAAATGTATCAGAGTTCTGTATGAATGCATATGTGGGTGGTGATGCAAAATAACAGGATTAATAATGTATTCAATTCTCATTATTATCTATAATCCTGATGTCGGTATCAGGATGAATCCGTGTATATCAGATTGAGGTACCATGAGTAATAATGCAATTAAAGTTGTAAGTATCCTTTTTGCTGTAATGATAATACTGCTCCCAATGAGTTGGGCATTTGTTGTAACTCAGACACCGGGACCGTATTTTGCAACCGAATCAAACCAGGTGCTTGATGCATTAAAGGCAGCAGGCCTCAATTATTGTGAACAGACCGAATCAACCTGGCAGGTTACCGGAGCTCAGGGAGGAAAGAGTGTCCGTATCTCTTCTGACTGTTCCAAGAAGTCATCTGACACAACGATATTCATCCACACTCAAAAGTTTGACTCAGCCCAGGATCGTGACGACGCGGTCAGATTAATACAGAAAACCATAAACATGAACGACCTCAACGGAGGAGTCTACACCTATGGTTCATATGTCATTGCAGTTCAGGGACCAACCGGAGGAAAACCAATATCTGAAACACTGAGTCAGGTAAAGGCTGCATTACAGAAATAACACATCTTCTTTTTTTCTCAAAAACGAGTTTATTGTAAACCAACATCAGCCACAATATATTTGCTTTTCTATAAAAACCATTAACATCGAGACGATATGAGTTAAAAAGAAGAAAACAGGAAATATATTTGCATATATCAAAAAAGGGGACTATTCAAAGTTTTAATGCGGATCTGAGAAAATATAATTCTACTTAAAAGCAGAGTCACGATCAAATTTAATACGGGTCATTCATAGGATAACCGACGATTAATACACCCTATCAATGTATCATACATGCACCGAGGTTCTGTCCCTTTCTCCAGAAACAGTATTTTCTCTGATATTGTGTGAATACTTTTAATTTCAGCCTCGGTTTTGTGTGAATGAATGACAAATGGAGTTGTATCACCTCTATACCTGATAGTTTCTAAAAATGCAATTCCATTTACCACTGGCATTTCATAGTCTGACATGATGACATCATACCTGCACTCCTTTAATTTTTCAAGACCTATTTGAGCTGAACAGGCAGTATCTATCACAAAAATGCTGAAACGTTCAAGTAAACGTTTTGTTATAAAGAGAATCTCTTCGTCATCATCAACAATGAGAAGGTGAAACTGAGGGAACGGATGAATACGGTCATACATATGCATTGGATACAGGAAATCCCTGGAAGATGCAAATTCATCCATGCAATTCACCACAGTCTCTATATATTATCTTCAAAGAACCCGGAGTTTTATTAGAGATACATGAAACAACAAAGGTATCATGATATTGGAGATGCAAAATGGGTTTTTTTGCATAATGATGAGATCATATTTCTCCCCTAAAAAACTTTCAATACTTTTTTGCAAGCCAAGTATTTATATTATTGACTAGTGGCGCCACTTAGCATTCAAGTATATATTGAATAATGTGGTTTATCGTATGGATACAGAACAGAAAAAAATATTTTCAATCTTATCATCTGCTACAAAACCGTTAATGATATCAGAAATCGCTAACATATCCTCAATGAACCGCCATACTGTTGCAAGAAAACTTGATTGCCTGGAGATACTCGGGAGGGTTAGAAAGATAGAAATTGGAAATGCCAAAAAGTATTTTGCAACCAAGGCAGTTCAAATCTCCAGTATCATAGATATCAGTACTGACCTCATCTTTATACTCAATGAATCCTGGGAGATTCAATATGTGAATCAGGCTGCACAGAACTTTTTTGAAATATCTCATACGATGGTGGGAGGAAAACGGTTTGATCTCCTCAATCTTGAGATCTTTTCATACCCTGAAATTATAAGAGAATTAAAACGGTTTTCATTCGAGAGAGTATCCAGAGTTCGTGTTCCTCATACAATACATGATGAAACGCAGTGGTATGAAATCTCTCTTATGAACATCTCACTCAGACCAGGATCAGTGTCTATCGCCTTGATTGCTTCCAACATAACAAAGGAGTATCAGACTGAACAAAGGCTTCGTGAAAATGAGGCTATGTATAGATCCCTTTTTCAGTATGCACCCATAGCAATAAACGAAGCAGATTTATCCCAGGTTAAAATATACCTTGACAATCTTGAAAAAACAGGGGTCAATAACATCAGGTCTTTTATGGATACGCATCCTGAAGTTCTGAAAGATTGTATGAACCTGATACGTATTAATAATATTAATCAAAAAAGTTTAACCGATTTTGATAACATCTATATAAGCCAAAAAAATGTGTTATCCTATCTGTACCCGTATTACACTCCTGATACACTGGACAACTTCAAAGATTTATTTATAACTCTGAAAAATGGGTCGGAATATGCACATTTTTACTCAGAAATCATCAGCATAACAGGGAAAATCTGGTATTTTTCAAATTATGTTTCGGTTGCATCTCCTGATCATGATCTTTCACGAGTATATATTTCATATCTGGATATTACCAAACAGAAAAATGATCATCTTCAGGTACTCAAAACAAATAAAGAACTCATTGATGTTAGTGAAGAGATAATAGCAAGAGATCGTGAGATAAAGGAACTCATCAATAAACAACAGACAGAGATACATAAATTAAGAACCTTTCATTCACTTTTCTCAGACATTCTCCATGCAACCAACCTCCCTATCCTTATCTGGGATTCATCCCTGACAATTATCTGGATTAGTGTAACATTGGAGAATCTCTGCGGATACAAGGAATTACATCTCTTAGGAAAACCAATATGGAAATTATTCCCCAAGTCCCTCCAGACTTACCAGACTCAACTGATATCAAATTCTCCCAATAAAGATGAGATAGGGCTTGTCATAACCTTGACAGATAAATCAGGAAAAGAGAAAATGTGCCACTGGAAATGTATCAAAAAAATAGCAATACCAGATTCCAATGAAATGTCAGGAGCTATCCTGAAGGAAATTTCCTGATATCAACACAATCAGATCCATAATCTTCACTGCAACAATGAGGAAAAATCTTTTCTGCATATGAAAAGAGCACGAAAAAAGGAGCCAGGATGCGAAAATCAGGCATTGAGCCTTGACATGGATTCATTTATCCGGGTTGCAATAATTGAGAGATTTCGCACCACCGTGGAGACCTGGTGAATACCAGACGATGATCTCTCTGATGCAGCAACAACTCCTTTTGCATCGGTGACCATCTCTCTTGAAAGACTATCCACTTCGGTAATACTGGCGGTGATCTTTTGAGCTGCAGCAGTTCCTTCTTCGGTCAGATCCGCAATTTCGGTCATATGATCTGAAATTTTCCTGACCTGTCCTGCTATACTATGGAAATTATTGATAGAATCAGTGATAGCCTTAGAGCCTTTTCCTACTTCAGAAGTTGCCAGATTCATGGCACTCGCTGCATGTTCAGACTGCTTTTGAAATGATGATATGATTGCTGCAATATTTTCTGATGAGTTTTGAGACTGCTGAGCAAGAACTTTGACCTCATTTGCGACTACGGCAAATCCTTTTCCAGCATCTCCAGCACGGGCAGCCTCAATTGCAGCATTTAACGCAAGAAGATTCGTCTGGTCAGCAATATCACTGATAATTTCAACAATATTTCCGATTTCATTCATTTGCTCTGTTATTTCATTGATGATAGTATCCACATCACTCACTGCACTATGAATCCCTTTGATCCCATCTTCAGCAATAGCTACCTGGGAGATTCCATTGGATGAAATGACATTCGCTTCCTGACTTATCCGGTTTACCATCTCAACTTTGGATGCTATTGTAGAAACGGATGATGCCAGTTCATCCATTGCACTCATGACATGCTCTACAGAATCAAGATTGGTTTCAGCATTCGTACTGACTGATGCTGAGTTCTGCATAACTGAGGTGAACTCTGTTGTCACCTGATCAACATGTTCTGTGACTTCCTGGGAAGTCGCACTCAATGTATTGATTTCATGTGTTACGTCCCTGATTGCTGCTCCGAGTTCAGTTCCAACATGAATACCAATCTGATTTATCTTTTCTTTGAGCACCAGGAAATCTCCCTCTACTTGTAGGGATTCATCAAATCGTGCGCTAAAATCTACATGTGCATACCGTTCTGCTACCCTCAGAGTTTCATTGACCGGCTTGGTTACAGTATCAAGCAAATCATTTACATTTTGCACTGTAACAAGATATTCTCCATCAAAATTCTGTGCCTCAATTTTTGTATCCAGAATCCCGCATTTTATGTCATGAGCCGTTTTCATAATCGCTGCATTGGTCTGCTTTGACATCTCCATATTTCGTTTAATTTCGTTATTGTCTGCCTGAATCCGCTCGGCCATAGTATTAAACGATCTTCCAATCTGGGAGATTTCATCATTTCCGATAATATTAATCCTGTATGAGAGATTTCCGTCCCCTATCTCTTTCATACCCTGGAAAAGAGCATTGCATCTTCGTGTGAGATTACGGATAATGAACCAGGAGATAAATAGGAGAAGTATTGAGCAGATGATGGTTATGATGATGGTTGTGACTATTAACGATTCGTATATGGAATGACTGTCACTATAACTCTTGTATGCACTCTGATTGTTGAGTTGAATCAATTCCTGAAGTTTTCCATAGGCTTTCATCCGTGGTGGAATCGCTACCTGAGAATACTTTGCATTTGCTTCATCATCTTTCCCTTCAAGTCTGAGTTGGTTTATCTGGGAAGCTGCAGAGAAATATTCTGATGAGCCTTGCTTAAGATCGTTGAAGACTTGTTCCTCATCACCGGTCATTTGAACAGATTTATACTCATCCAACAGTTTCTGATATGAGATAACTTTAGGATCGACCTGAGTGGTAATGATATCCTTCTTTTTGGTCAGGTTTGGTTCCAAGGACATTTGATAGGCAGCAATCGCATATGAAAGCATTTCAGAATAGGTATTGAGCGCAACTGTAGAATGATAATATTTGTTTTGGTACAGTTCCTCCATCTGTGAGTTTGCTTGCTGGGTAGAGTATACTCCGAGTACCCCGACAATAACGATGACAATAATGGAAAAAGCTACCAAAATGAAGAGTTTTTTCCGTAATGTCAGATCATCGATATGGATCATTACGTGAAGGTTTCGGTGTACTGGTATAATAGAAGATTGATTTTTATCTCTATCGTTATATATATAATATAGAAAATCCTTACAAGTTTTTTAATTACTCCTCATCAGCCAGGAATCCGGGATCCGATGAGGAATTTGCCTATCATGTGGTCAAATTAAAAATTACAGATTTCCATTTTCCTGTTGGAACAACCATCTCAAACCTTACCCCTTCTCCGGGTACTCCGAATTCCCTGATTGTCACTTCACTTATCGCCAGGATCTGTTTTGAGACGAACAGTCCAACCCCGGTATGCTTTCCAAATGACCAGTCAAAGATACGGGGTTTATCAGCCTCAACAATCCCAACTCCATTATCCTCATATTCTATGATAAGATCTGAATCCCGGATTGTTGCTCTGAATGTGATATCAGTCACATGACCACCATGTCGTGATGAGTTTTCTACGAGAGTGTAGAACACCTTTTCAAGCATCGGATCAGCCAATATCTCGACAGGTACAAGATCAAGATGCCATTTGAATGTAATTGTTGGAAGAAGCAGGTGAACACGGTTAATGAGTGTTTCCAGGTTTTGCCAGATTGGATCAGTTGTTCCGATGTTTTCATAGACCCTGGTAAATTCTATTTGTGCCTGAACAGCCCGGGTCAGATTCATGCAGGATTGCAGGTATGATCTGATATTATCTTTGGTAGTATCCTCAAGACACAACTCCAGATATCCCAGAAGTCCGGTAATCTGGTTGAGGATATCATGACGGGTTATACCAGTCAGGAGGTTTAGCCTGATATTTGCCTGTCTGAATGCTTCCTGAGTTGCATGAAGTTCCCTGGTTCTCTCTGATACAATGGTTTCAAGATCCTCATACAGTCGGGTCAATTTGTCTTCGGCAATTTTTCGAAGAGTGATATCAGTAAAACTTGCCCTGATTACTTTTGGACCAAGATTTGGGAGGCGAACAATGGTTACGTCACAATAGATCTCTTTTCGATCATATGTGGTTATGACCCGCTCAAAACCAACAACCTGTCCTGAAAAGATCTGTTCAAGATGCTCCTGAACAATTACCGGTAGATTACTATCAAGCTCTTGTGCTTTGGCATAAAATCCGGAATAATCCAGAGAGCGTAACTGCTCCATTGAGCATCCAAGCAGACTCAATGCTTTGGGATTGGCTTCAATAAATCTATTCTCACCAAGATCATACACAATGATGGCATCAGGGGCGTTGTTTATAAGTGTCCGGTACCTCTCTTCGCTTTCATGAAGACGTTTTTCTGCTGATACCCGTGACCTCCGGTTTAGTACAAGTCCGGCAATAAGCAGAGTTTCAGAAGCGATGATGATGAGAATTATAATAATCGGTAGCGAGTATTTATCCCAGACAGACTCCTCTTTGTCAACAAGGATGCTCTCCTTGGGAATGCGGGAGAGATCAATATTAAACCGGGACAGTTCTTTCCAGTCAAATTTGTATACTCTGATCTTATCAGGATCGACTATTTGTGATACCGGGAGCGTTCCAGATAATGATTCTAGAGCAAGAGACCCAACTTCATTTCCATACTTTTCTGGGCTGAGCAGGTACCCTCCGACTATCCCACGCTGAATATATGATTCGCTTGGCCCAAATATGGGAGCCCTGGACTTTGAATATATCCGGATAAGAGAGTCTTCAGGGCTAAAATGGTTTCCTTCTATGTCCTGTGCGAAACTAATGTAATAGATTGCCGAATCAGAAGTAATATTTGATATTTCAGGCAATAATTCGTCATGGGTCTGATTAATGAGGTAGGTTACCGGAATTGACAGGTTCATCCCAGAGATCTGTTTTTGGAGTACTGTTAATTCATCAATTTCATCACGACCGAATCCTGATATCACATAAATGTGTTTTACATGAGGAAGAAGAGATAAGATCACACGGATATTTTTACCAGAGTCATATCCTTTTTCAGTAACAACAGGGATAATCGTCAGGTTTTCTACAGGCCCTGGATCAACATCACTGATAATTGGAATACCTTTGACAAGTTCCGGTGGCATTCTTGATAATAATTCAATAGCCAGAATATCTTTGGTAATGATTACATCAGGCTTTAGGGTTTCAATTTTATGCCGGTACAGATCATCAAGTATTGAAAGATTATTGTCGTTACGATAATCAGGAATATTCAGATATTCTGTTACGAATTTTAATTGTACCGAGGTATTTTTCTCAAGTTCTTCACTAATGCCTTTGATGAACAGTGATTCATAAGGGCTCTTCCCATCAGTTGAAACAAGTAACAATACCGTTTTTGAAGAGTAATCCTGAAAATTCAGGGATTTTTGATTGTCAGATGGAATAATAAATTCAGCTGATACCTGAAATGAAAAACTACAGAGTAAAATCAACACAAGAATAGTCTGCTTTATAGCCAGCGTATAGGGAATCATGTATCAATAAAAACGATTTTTGAATTAATCAGAATCAATGGAGAGCTTTAATATCTATATTGAATGTAATCATTGTTCAACGATTTTTAAAAAGGTTGTTGTAACCATATTCCAGGATACTTGGTTTCCCGGCAGGATCATCAGATGATAGTAAATGAATTCATTTGCCGTGAATTATTCTTAATTGATACCATTGTATCTGTAATGGCCTTGGTTTATCTGGTCAATTGAAGCTGTGACCTCTTTTGTTGCTACTGCTGATTCGTTTGCTTCTTCTGCAGTCTTCTGCACCGCCCTGTTCTTTGATCGATCTGATATCTTCCATCATTTTGTAATCTACCTCTTTAATTATCCTAACTATCTGGTCAAAAAATTCAAGTACTTCAGTCACAGCATTGTTTCCTTCCTTGACTTCTGTTGCTTAAGTATTCATAGAGTCTGATACAAGTTGTAACATTTTCTGAAGGATTCCATTCATTTTTTTACAATATTTTTTAAGACTATATTAGTCCCCAATCTAATATTTGATACTTATAACTACTACAAATGAACAACCATCTTCATCTACTTACCAAGTTTTGATGGTTACAAAAGGAACATGGTGAATTATAAGATCTGCAATATCGAGAATCTACACGATGGTCGATATCTTTTATCTTTTTTTTGAGCAGTGTAACACATTTCATTTTCTGAATCGTTACTTTATTCAATCTAAATTTAAAGATCTAAACCACACGAAAAAATAATAATATATGAATATTATTATAATCAGTGCATTACCTAAAAAGATCGGATACCGCTATTTCAATCCGCATGGATCAACAATTGATTTAAATACTAATAGTGGAAGGAATAGATATGGCCTCTTCGATGAAGGAGAATACCACCCCCCAAAGGATTCTCTCTTATCTGAAGGAATGTCCAGAAGGGGCCAACATTATTGAGATATCAAAACAACTTGGTGTTGGGAGAAACCAGGTTGCCAGACATCTGGCTAACCTCAGTCAGGTTGGTCGTCTCGACCTTTTTACAGATGGGAATAATAAGATCTACCGGCTTGCCCACCGGATACCGTTTCATTTATTTTCCGTATACCCTAAGGGGGGAGCGATCGGGTTTAATCGTTCACTTCTTGTACAGGAAGTGTCAGAACGGGCTCTTACCATTCTTGGATGTTCTGAATCTGATCTTATCGGTACATGGATTGAAGATCTGCCTCAACCCCTGTTTCAGGAATTGAATCTTGGCTCTGTCACCCGGGGGATACTTGATGAAAAGATATCAACCCCACATACTGTTACCGGTGAAGTTGGGGGAAGATTTCTGGAAATTTCACTCTCCCCTTGTATCTTTGATGATTCAACAACAGGCGTAGTTGTTGTCATTTCTGATCTTTCTGATACTGAAAAGATACTGGAAACAGAGCGACTATTATCAGATCGGTTTGATGCACTCATGAGAGAGAGTGAGGAGTTTATAGCTGACCTTGATGCAAATGACCGGATTATCAGGGCAAATTATGCACTTGCACGTTGCTTTGATACTGATCCCACCAATCTGATTGGTTTACTCGGGCTTCCATCTATCTCCCCGGAAGATTTGCTTTTAATTAAACAAACAGCATTTTCAGATCCAAATACTTCAGGCAGGACCTCTGCCCCGGTTGAAGTCAGGGTTATCACACATGATGGAAAGATCAGATACCAGAAATGGCTTGCATATCGTGAAGAAAGGAATGGGATCCTCTGGTCATTACACTGTATCGGTTCTGATATAACAGAGCAAAAAATACAGGATGAACGAATCAGGCTCTATGAATCCGGCTTATCTGCAATAGTAGATGAGAGGACGAATGAACTTCGGGAGATTATAAAAAATTTAAAGTCCCAGATTGATGGTCTACAGAGAATCGAACAGCAACAATACATAAACGAAAGCAGGTATTCGAGACTTACCGAAACCGTCAGTGAGATCATCTGGGAGACTGGTGAAGAACACCAGTTTACCTATGTAAGTGATAAAGTTCAGGAGAGCATTGGGAAAACTTCCGAGAACCTGATTGGAAAACATTTCTTTGATCTCATAGACGATTCAGTTGGACAGGCCAGGGCGTTAGATTTTGTCTCTCTTTTGATATCTGGCAAACCAATTGATCGGATGGTTACACCCATACGAAGTGTCGACGGTTCAACCCGCTGGTTCGAGATATCGGGTGTCCCGAATATCGGTCCTGACGAAAGTTTTCAAGGATATTGTGGAATTGCAAATGATATCACCGAACGGGTACTGCAAGACGAGTTAAAAACAGAACTTCTCTCAATTATTGAATCGGCAGCACATATTGTTGCAATTACACGCGAAGATGGTTTCTTTTCGTATCTCAACAAAGCAGGTAGGAAATTTTTCGGCCTCTCTAATAAATCAGACATTACTAAGGCCTGTTTTTTCTCCTTTATTCCAGAATCAGATTACCAGGATTATCTTGCAAAGAGAGCAGAAGCCGTCGAGATTGGGTACTGGATGGGCGATTCCACCATTATGTCATATGATGGAACATTGATCCCGGTTTCACAGATTATTCAGTATCACCGGCATGAATCAACGAAAAAATCCTATTTCTCAACGATAATCAGGGATATTTCCGATCGTCTGGCTTTTGAACAGGAACTCGCAACTGCATATGAATATTCACGGATGCTTACCGAAGTCAACCCTGATCTCATAGCCACATTTAGTGTTGAAGGAAAAATCCTTGATGTGAATGCCGCTGTAGAGCGGGTTACCGGATATCATAGACAAAAACTCATAGGAAATGAATATTTTCAGTTTTTTTCAGAACCTGAAGAGATTAAGACATTACATGGCAAGGTGCTTACCCAGGGTTCAGCAATTGAGTTCACAGCAGAGATTACTCATAAAAACGGGAGGAAAACTCCAGTAATCGGAAGATCTGTTGCATTCAGGGATCAGTCAAAAAACATGAGAGGGGTGTTTGCAACTGCAAGAATAATTCAACCCGGGTCTGAAGAAAAAAGCAGAGAGAAAGGACCTAAAAAACTAAAAGATAAACTCCGGAAACCTCCTCCCGGATAAAAATTATCATTGCCCAGGTCTGGAGGAAACCTGGCGTAGTCATTGAATGAAGAGGAGGCTTAGTGAGGTGGAAATTATGAGGAAAATTGAATTCAAGTCTATTAAAACAAAATTAATCGTATCGATGGTTGCCCTTGTGCTGGTCAGCTGTATCATCCTTGCATCGGTGAGTGCAATAAACGCACGGAACACTGTTGAAGGGAAGATGCACGGAACGTATAACGCTGTCGGGCTCAATTCTGCCGGACAGATGACCCTTATCCTGCAGGAAGGATTGGATCTCGTAAACATGGTGGCAACAAGACCAGCAAGCATCGACCTTCTTACAATAGAACAGAAATCCGGAATAAATCAGGAGAAACGTACAATCAGTAATACTGGATTTAAAACGTCTGCTGACAGGACCAGTGACGCATTTGACAATGTCATGCTCGTCAACCTGGCAGGAGATGTTATCTCATCTAACAAGCCGGAGAACATCGGAAAAAGTTACAAGGATATTCCATTGTTTACCGAGGGCCAGAAAGGCAACTATATCTCAACCCCGTATCTTGACGATAAAAAGGTTCCAACACTTGGATACGCAACCAATGTCATAGACTCAGAAAATAAAACTGTAGGAGTGGTGTTAGTCACTACACCGATGGAATCGGTTGAAAAGATCGTCCTCGATCCATCGGGCTTAGGTTCAACTGGCAAAGGAATGATTGTTGATCTCAATCAGGGAGGTCTCATTATCAGTCATGTTAGTGGTTCAACTGATGCATTCCTGAACAAAAAAGCCAAGATAGACATGATCCAGGAAGGAAAACTCAATTACTGGAACAATTTTATGGGTGAGAATGTTCTTGGGAGCAGATACGCGGTAAAAGAAAAACCCGGATGGTTCCTCGTGTACATGGAAGACCAGGGAGATGCTCTCAAAGATATCAATGCCATGATCATGATGATGATCATCATCACGATCCTGATCATCATCGCCGGCATTGCATTTGCCTATTATCTCGCAAGGAGTATCGCAACCCCGATCATCGCTCTTTCAAAAGCATCTGACGATCTCGCTCTTGGAGATGTCAACCAGGAGATCACATACGTTTCACCGGATGAACTAGGTACTCTGGCTGATTCATTCAGACGAATGATCGAGAATTTTAAAGGAAAAACACAGGTCGCATCAGCCCTTTCAGTGGGAGATCTGAATGTTACGGTTCCGGTTGCATCAGACAAAGACTCACTTGGCCTTGCCATGAGCCAGATGAAAGATACCATTACCGATATGGTCACCACCGTTAAGCGAATTGCAACCGAAGCAGAAGCAGGACACTTACAAGAGAGAGGAGATACGGCTCTTTTCAACGGTGAATACCAAAACATCATTTCCGGCCTCAACAACACCCTTGATTCAGTCATTAATCCGGTTAATGAAGCCATGCGACTTGCCGGATCCTATGCAGAAGGTGATTATACAGATAGAATCGATGAAAACCTTGTGGTTAAAGGAGATTTCATTCCATTCAAAGAAGCCTTAAACCAGATTGGTATCGCAGGCAGTGTGGCGATTGGCGGAGTGAAGAGTGAAGTTGAGAGCCTCACTGCGGGAATGGAAGAGACCACTGCTAGTGCAGAAGAAGTGGCGGGCGCCACAAACACTGTTGCACAGAGTTCTACTACTGTAAGCACCCTTGCCGAAAGGAGTGGAAATGGTATTATCCAATCCCTGAAAGCAATGGAGGATCTCTCCAATACCGTGACCGAGGTTGCAACAAAAGCTGAGCAAGCTTCAGCACTGGCTAAACAAACTGTTGAACTATCAGAAAAAGGTGCAACACTTGCCGGAAAAGCAGAAAAAGGAATGGAAGGGATCATGCTGTCAGTTGATGAAACAAATGAGATCATCACTGATATCACCGGTCAGATGGAAGAGATCGGCAAGATCGTGGACGTTATCACAGGAATATCAGAACAAACCGGACTTTTGGCCCTCAATGCAGCTATTGAAGCAGCTCGTGCCGGAGATGCAGGAATGGGATTTGCAGTTGTTGCTGATGAAGTCAAATCCCTGGCTCTTGAGTCTCAGAAATCAGCGGAAAATATCGCTTCAATCATCGGAAACCTTCAGAAGAAGTCACAACTCGTATCAGACTCCATGAAGACTTCAGCTACTGAAGTCAAAGCAGGAAACAGTGCTGTCACTGAAACACTTGATGTTTTCAACGAGATCGTCATGGCAATCAATGAGGTTCATCACAACATGATGGAGGTTGCCGGAGCAACTGAGGAACAGGCAGCTGCAGTTGAAGAGATTACTGCAAGTGTACATGAGGTTGGAAACCTGGTGCAGAAGACTGCAGAAGAAGCAGTTGGTTCTGCAGCAGCCACAGAGGAGGTCACCGCCTCAATTGATCAGATCTCAAGAGCCATTTCAGAAGCTTCTTCATCGATTCAGAGAATTTCAGAGGAGATGAATCGATTCACGACTGCCTGATGAAACAAGATGAAACATATTACAGTTGAGAAGAGAGAAATGGAGCAAATAATGCCTGAACCAGGTATAAACCGGGGGAGAGGTCTTACCTCCCGTTCCCGGATCAAAGATACTGAACAGGTGGTGGAATTTGTTATCGGGGATGAGATGTTTGCAGTAGACCTCTTTGATACCAGAGAAGTGATCACTACTCCTGATGTTACACCAATTCCAAATGTACCTCCTTTTATTACCGGGATTATCGATCTCAGGGGCGTCATCACTACAATCATAGACCTTCGGGTGATGATGCATATCACCCGGGAATCAACAGGAAAGAAACAATCAAGGGTGATTGTTCTTGATAAAACGGTGAGTGAGAAGATGATTGGAATCCTCGTGGATGATGTCTATTCGGTTACAACCTATAGTAAGAAAGATATTGATCAGGAGGCTCATTCATCAAACGAGGGTTCACGTGATATTCTTGGAGTAATACGCAAACATCGCAAGGATGGGATGGGAAAAGATAAGAATATCCTTGTGATATGGCTTGATATAAAAAAGATGATACAGCGAATAGAGACGGATCTTTAATCATAGAGAACCAGGACGTTAAAAAAACCACAATATTAGGAGATATAATGGATTTGAACAATGTTGATCTACTGAGCACTGAAGAATTAAAAGCAGTAATTTTAACCCTTCAGGAAGAACGTAAAGAATTAAGCATTTTTGTTGAAGAAATGGCCCTGATGAGGCAGAACCAGAAAGCCGGGGATATAGAGTGGTTCATGCCTGTAGACAGATTCACCGGTGTGTACCGCACCATGGCAGAAGGGGTGAATGAGCAGGTACGTGATCATATTGGGGTTAAAAAACGAATTGTAGAAGTAATACGACATTTCGGAGAAGGGGATTTCTCTGTTGAGATGGAACAGCTCCCAGGGAAAAAGGCATTTATCACTCATGATGTCAACATGTTCAGATCCCGGATCCTCGAACTCTTCTCTGTTCTCAATGATTTAACCACCGCTTCAGCAGAGGGAAAATTATCAACCCGGGCAGACATCTCAAAATTTGAAGGAGACTGGAAAAACCTCGTGCAAAATATCAACAAGATGCTCGATGCCATCCTTCTCCCTATTGGAGAAGGAAACCGGATACTCCGGCAGATCAGGGGAGGAGATCTGCGGGAGCGGGTTGAGATTGAGTGTTATGGCGATCATGAGGAGATGAAAAACGCCATCAACGGAGTGCATCAATGGTTATCAGAACTCATCGAGTATGTCACGAAGATCTCAGCCGGAGATATGACTGCCCAGATGAGTATGGCATCTGATAAAGATCAGATCTATGAATATCTAATACAGATGAAAGAGAGCATCAAAGCACTTGTTGCAGATGCAAACATGCTCTCTCAGGCAACCATTGACGGAAAACTCGAAACACGTGCTGATGCCACAAAACACAGGGGAGATTATAGAAAGATCATAGAGGGAGTCAATAAAACTCTTGATGCAGTCATTGGACCTCTTAATGTGGCTGCAAATTATGTAGACCGAATCAGTAAAGGTGATATTCCGGTTAAGATCGCCGATTCGTATAATGGTGACTTTAACACGATCAAGGTTAATCTCAATATTTGTATTGACGCAGTCAATGCGTTGGTTGCTGATGCAAATCTGTTATCTAAAGCGGGAGTAGAAGGGAGACTTCAAACCCGTGCTGATGCTTCCAAACATCGGGGTGATTTCCGCAAGATCGTGGAGGGAGTAAACGAGACACTTGACAGTGTTATCATCCCGGTCAATGAAGCACTCAGAGTATCAAAAGAGTATGCAAACTCTAACTTTTCTGCACGGGTTGATCCCTCTCTTAATGTATCAGGTGACTGGATAGCATTCAAAGATGCCCTGAACAACATCGGAATCCAGGTATCAGAGGCAGTCGGGCTCATCAATAAACAGGTAATAGATCTTGCTTCTAATGCAGAAGAGGCAACTGCAAGTACTGAGGAAGTGGCAGCTGGTGCACAACAGGTAGTGCGAATCACCGGGGAAGTCAGCAGTAACTCTCGGCAAGGAGAAGATAGTATCATCCAGGTACTTAAGGCAATGGAAGACCTGAATATCACTGTAGCTGAAGTATCAAGAAAGGCAGAACTAGTCTCCATGACAGCAACCCAGGCCAACGACTTTGCAAAGAACGGGGTAGAACTCGCTCAAAAGTCTGAAACTGCAATGAATGAGATTAAACGTTCATCGTCAGAGGTTGATCAGATTGTTAAAGACATTAATCAGAAGATGGATGAGATCGGTAAGATCGTCCGTTTGATATCTGACATTGCAAATCAGACCAACCTATTAGCCCTGAATGCTGCAATAGAAGCTGCACGGGCAGGTGAAGCAGGACGTGGATTTGCTGTAGTTGCAGCTGAAGTCAAATCACTGGCACAGGATTCTCGCAGTTCGGCTGAGAATATCGCAGATATGATAACTGATCTGCAAAATAAAGCTAAAATGGCGAATACTGCAATGGGGCATGCAGGTGAGACAGTGGAGATGGGCAGTTCAGCCCTGCTTGAAACCCTGGATGCTTTCAACCAGATTGCATTATCGATTGATGAGATAACCAAAAATGCAACCGATGTAGCATCTTCATCTGAGGAACAGGCTGCATCTGTAGAGGAAGTCACTGCAAGTATCAATGAAGTGAGCAGTCTTATTCAGAATACTACAAAAGATGCAGGGGATGCTGCTGCAGCAACTGAAGAAGCATCAGACGCTATTGAACAGGTTAACAGAGTTATCGGGAATGTGAGCGGGATCGCAGATGTAGTCTCAAAGGAGATGGCAAAGTTCAGGATTTAGGAGCGAAGATGGAACTTGCTAACAGCAGAACACAATCAGGAAAGGAGACTCAGGAAGATGAAGTACAGGTTGTCGAATTCATTATTGGAGAAGACAAGTTCGCGGTCAATCTTTTTGATGTCAGGGAGATCGTAGAGGCTTCAAAGATCACTCCTCTTCCTCATGCCCCATCCCATGTCAGAGGAATTATTGATCTACGTGGTGAAATAACGACCATTGTTGATCTTCGGCAATTACTCAGAATAAAGGCATCTAAAGATACATCCACTGCTGACCTCAGGTTCATTGTAATGGACGATACGGTCTCTTCACAGAAAACCGGTATCGTCGTTGATGAAGTAACTTCAGTTCTGACTGTTCCGGTTACCGATATTGATCAAACTACGAAAGGTGGAACTAATGAAGGAGGACACATCCTCGGGGTAATTAAGAAAGAGGTTGGAGAGCGGGGAGAAAGTAGAAAAGAACTGGTTATCTGGATTGATGTCAGGGAATTAATCTCCAACATGGGATAAACAGTGATGAGTCCGGGAAAACCTAGTTAATTCTTTTTTTTAATTGGCTCTATGAACAAAAAAAGGGACCAGGTTCTGGTCATTATTTTTCTGGATAAAAAACTACTACCGGATTGGCACCAAAATTATACCAGAATGCAACTTCTGCAAGCACTTTCTGGCTATACTCTCCGTTATTCTTTACCATTCCCCAAAGAGCATAATGCCCTTCTCTACTATCTCCTGCTGAATTTTTCGCTGATAACCCTGCAACTCCCACATATGATTCTGAAAGATCAAGTATCTCATCGCGAAGTATCTTTGCATCGGTATTTCCATCCAGATTCAGAGCCATAAACGCAATTTTTGTTGCATCATAGCACCCATATGCATATCCATCAGGCTCTTTTCCAAGTGTTTTCTTCAGAGACTGGTATATAGGATTGTTTTTGAAATTAACTCTCGGGCTGATAGAAAGAGCGGTAAAGTTACATGTATATGCATACTCAGGCACTTTACCTGAACCAGTCAAGGCAGGTGTCAGAGCATTACCATCACACCCAATCCATCTCACCTTATCAAGATATGGATATTTATTTTCGGATGCTTCTTTCATAATCTGCTCTAATTCGCTAAAGGATACCACATACACGGCGACATTTTTACCGTCTGTTGTTTTCAGACTCTCTCCGACTAATTTGTCGAGATTTTTGAGAGAATCAGCATATGATGTTGTGGTAGGATCATACCAGATTCCTTCCTCCATTGTCATGCCTTCTGAAAGATTCCCTTTCACCGCTTTTACAAGACCCTGACCCCAGATGTCATCTCTTGCGTAGGGAATTATTGCGGTGATACCATTCTGTTTGAATAGTTCAATGGTTGAGAGAGCCTGAACAGAATCATCAGGATTAAACCGAAGGATATTATCATCTGGTATTGATAATTCAGGAGCTGAGGATCCGGCTGAAAGTATGAGAACTCCGTTCGAATCTGCATATTCTTTTATAGCCTCTACCTGTGCACTGGATATATACGAGATAACCATCGTAACACCAGATTCGTGAAGCTTTTTAATGGCTTCAAGGGCCGAACTAGGATCTGAACCGACATTTGTCGCCACTCCATTTACATGGATTTTTGATCCACCCTTACTCAGGAATGTATTAATATCTGATATTGCAAGATTGAAGGCTGCCTGAGAGGATTCTCCACCAGAAGTCAAGGACCCGTTTGCCGGGAATACACCATTAAGAGTAATTGTCGAATTATCAGAACAGCCACTTTCCGCAACACAAATGGAACATACACACATCCCAATAAGAAGAACTACTCCGGTGATTACCCGAAATGTGTGTTCCTTACTAAAAGATAACATAAACTAAATCACGTGTTGAACATTTTATATTTTTGATTTATCCTTTTGATAACCGGCCTTGTCTGATGGTTCGATGCACACAAACACGAAAGAGGATAAAACAGAAAAACCGGTGCTCGTTGATTGATACGTACACCCTCGTTAAGGCTCCAAAAACAGGTGAGAATTGTCACCGATAAATCACTGAACTGATAAAAAAAGAGACGTTTTTCCAAAGATGGGGGTATGAATATAAAACACCACTATCCTGTGAACATTACTGACAGTGCGACAATTATTTATAAGGATCACGATATTGAACAGATACTCTGATCAATCATTACACACCATAATCCTGACTGTATCATATTGAAAATTAAAAACCAAAACAATTTGCATTTTTAGATAGAATCCATTACTATCACTCTGAAAATGTTATCTTATCTCAAGATGCTTCGGATAATCCTAAAAAAAGTTCGTTCCATTTATATTGGAGGAGCAGAGAATATTACTCAAATGAGTCATTAACAATAAGATCGTCCAAGAATCGCCTGAGTGAACATCAATTTCAGAACCTTTACCGCATAATATAATGAAAAATACATTTGCTGATTATATCACCGCAATTCGTGATGGAGATTACGAAGCAGAGATTAATATTGAAACTGTTACGGATCTGAGCCCAGACCTTGCTATACTAATCCGGGATACTATCTCAAAACTCATCGCAAAAAATGAGTGGTATGAATCTATTCTTGATGCAGTCCCATTTCCTATGTCAGTAACTGACAGGGATATGAAATGGACCTTCATTAATCGTTCTACTGAAGATATGATCCATGTATCACGGAAAGAGGTCGTTGGAAAGCATTGCAGTAACTGGGGAGCTAATATCTGCAACACCCCAGAATGCGGTATTGAATTGCTTAATAAAGGCAAATCATCTGGAATATTTAAACAGGGAGATGGATTTTACCAGACAAACGTTGCGTATGTTCAGGCAAAAGACGGGAGTCGAATCGGACACATAGAAGTTGTCACTGATGTTACTGATGTAACCAGGATGAATAACTACCTGCGAAAGGAGATAGATCATACCACTCTTAACCTATCTAAACTTGCAAAAGGAGAACTGAATCTTGATTATTCACTCACCAAGGCCGATGAATACACAAAAGATGTATCAGATCTCTTTGTTCTCACTAATAATAGTCTGAAACAGGTTGTAGATGCCTTGTCTCTGATGACTTCAGATGCATTAATCCTTTCCAGGGCAGCAATTGAAGGGAAACTCGATGTTCGAGCAGATGCAACCAAGCACCATGGCGATTTCCGTAAGATTATCGAAGGGGTAAACGAAACCCTTGATGCAGTCATCAACCCCCTCAATGTTGCTGCAGAATATGTGGATCGGATCAGTAAAGGAGATATTCCGCAAAAGATTACAGACTCATATAATGGAGATTTTAATGAAATTAAAAACAATCTGAATGCCTGTATCGATGCGATCAATCTCCTTGTTACTGATACATATTCTCTTGTTAATACAACGATTGAAGGACGCCTTGATGCCCGTGCTAATGGTACAAAACACCAGGGAGATTTCCGTAAGATTATCGAAGGAGTAAATTCCACGTTCAACATTCTGGTAGGATATTTTGATAGAATGCCCCTTCCCTTGATGGCAATCGATCGTTCTTTTAGCATATTATTTATGAATAAAACCGGGGCAGATCTTCTCGGGACGAGTAGAGAAGACCTTATCGGGAAGAAATGTTACGACCAGTTCAAAACAACCGACTGCCATACCCAAAATTGTGCCTGTGCACGGGCAATGGAGCAAAATACTGATGTAAACCACCAGACACATGCAAAACCAGCAGGAATGGATCTTGAGATCTCATATACCGGAATCCCGATACGAAACAACAGAGGGGAGAGTACCGGTGCATTTGAATTTATCCAGGACCAGACTGCTTCAGTCAGATTGTCTGATTATCTCAAAACTGAAATAATGAAGATTGGTGAAAACCTAAACCGTCTCAGTAAAGGGGATACAAACCTTCAGACTGTCGTCACCGATGCTGATCAATATACCCGGGAAGCACATGAGAATTTCGTCGAGATTAATAAGAAACTGGACCAGGTAAACGATGCAATAAAACTTCTTGTTTCAGATGCCCTATTGCTTTCAGAGGCGGGAGTTGCCGGAAAATTAGAGATACGTGCTGAAACAACCAGACATCACGGGGATTATCGCAAGATTGTGGAAGGATTTAATGAAACGCTGGATAGTGTTATCCTTCCGGTCACCGAAGCACTCAGAGTTTCAAAAGAATATGCAAACTCAAATTTTACTGCCCGGGTAGATACCTCTATCGAGGCATCAGGAGACTGGATTGCATTCAAAGATGCTCTTAATGAGATTGGGATTCAGGTATCAGAGGCTGTCAGAGTTATCAATAAACAGGTGTTGGATCTAGCCTCAAATTCAGAAGAGGCAACAGCAAGTATTGAGGAGGTATCAGCTGGTGCACAACAGGTTGCAAGAAGTACCGGAGAAGTTAGCAGTAACTCATTAAAAGGAGAAGATGGGATCATCCAGGTGCTCAAAGCAATGGAGGACCTGAATATTACCGTTGCTGAGGTGTCAAGAAAAGCGGAACTTGTCTCGGTCACGGCAACCCAGGCTAACAACTTTGCAAAGAACGGGGTTGACCTCGCTAAAAAATCTGAAACTGCAATGAATGAGATAAAACGCTCAACTGCGGAGGCTGATCAGATCGTTAAGGATATTAATCAGAAGATGGAGGAGATTGGAAAGATTGTCCGTCTCATTTCAGATATCGCAAACCAGACAAACCTCCTTGCCCTGAACGCAGCAATTGAGGCAGCACGGGCAGGTGAAGCGGGACGGGGATTTGCCGTTGTTGCATCTGAAGTGAAATCTCTTGCCCAGGATTCCCGCAGTTCAGCAGAAAGTATTGCTGATATGATTACTGATCTGCAGAATCAGGCTAATATGGCGAATGAAGCAATGAGTCAGGCTGGTAAAACGGTTGAGATCGGCAGTTCAACTCTACTTGAAACCCTGGGAGCATTTAATCAGATTGCAACGTCTATTGATGACATAACCCGGAATGCAACAGATGTGGCATCTTCATCAGAAGAACAAGCTGCATCTGTTGAGGAAGTTACCGCTAGTATCAATGAAGTGAGTAGTTTGATCCAGAACACTTCAAAGGAAGCAGGAGATGCAGCAGCTGCGACCGAAGAAGCATCGGCTTCTATTGAACAGATTGCTAAAGTGGTCGGGAATGTGAGTGGGATTGCTGATGTTGTCTCTAGAGAGATGACAAAATTCAGGATTTAGGAGCGAAAATGGAACTTGCAAATATCAAAGCACAGTCAGGAAAGGAAGTAAAGGAAGATGAAGTACAGGTTGTCGAGTTTATCATTGGAGAAGATAAATTCGCAGTCAACCTGTTTGATGTCCGGGAGATTGTAGAGGCTTCAAAGATCACTCCTCTTCCTCATGCACCATCCCATGTAAGAGGGATTATTGATCTCCGTGGCGAGATTACTACCATTATTGACCTTCGTCAGTTACTCAGGATAAAAGCAGCAAAAGATGTATCAACTGCAGATCTCCGGTTTATTGTCATGGATGACACAGTATCTTCGCAGAAAACCGGCATTGTCGTTGATGAGGTAACCTCGGTGTTGACCGTCCCGGTGACAGATATCGATCAGGCAACAAACGGAGGGGCCGATGATAGAGGGCATATCCTCGGGGTTATTAAGAAAGAGGTAGGAGAGCGTGGAGAAAGCAGAAAAGAACTGGTTATCTGGATTGATGTCAGGGAACTCATCTCAACCATGGGGTGAGATCAGGTCAAAGGCTGAAAGACGAGTTGAACACCAGTCACATGTATGTACCAAAGAACATCATAGGTTCAACTGAATAGATCTCAATAGTAATGAAGGCATAACGAGAGATTTTTATAATACCACCGTGAGAACAGCAGGATAGGGTTTAAATTTAAATTTTTTATCCACCTTCTCTCACCTGTGACACGAGTCAGTTCTTGTTTTCTTAAATATATTACGAAAGGTATAGAAATACAAACTACCTATGTGATGTCATGGCCCTTGATAAGATTGACAACCGGGTTGTAGATCTTATTACTGCCCTTATCAACATGGATCGATTGAAGATAAGGGAGATACTGAACCCTGAGGATGGGGTTATATTTAAGGAACAAATCATCGATACAATAATAGTTCCTGCCCTGGATGAGATTGGCAAAAGATGGGAAGAGGGAACGGTTGCCATCTCACAGGTATATATGGCTGGAATCCTCATCGAAGAGATGATCTCCAGCATGGTTCCGGATATCAAATCTAACCTGAAAAATGAGAAGAAATTAGCTACAGTTGTTCTTGAAGACTATCATATGCTTGGAGAGCGGATCGTATCTGCGTACCTCATAGGTGCAGGATATACTCCTATTCGATACGGGCGACGAAATGTTCAGGAGGTACTCTCGCTCGTATCTCATGACAATATCAAATATCTTATTATTTCTACGCTTATGCTCCCTTCAGCTTTACGTATCAAGGAGGTTACGACCGGACTTGAAGGAAAGGGAGTGAAGGTAATAGTGGGGGGAGCACCTTTCAGATTCGATCCTGAACTTGGGAAAGAGGTAGGAGCGGACAGGGTATGTTTTACCGCATCCGATGCTGTTACTGCAATTCGTGAGTTGGAGATAATGTCATGACAATGACTTCCAGAGAACGAATTTTGACAACGCTCAGCCATAAAGAACCTGACCGTGTTCCGCTTATTCTCAACCCTACCATGCATCCTGCACGTGATTTGGACATTCCATTAAGAGAATACTTCAAATCACCTGAACTCGTTGCCCAGGGGTTGATTACTTCCCGGGAGAAGTTTGGTACCGATGCATACATCGGATTCCATTACACTCCGGTAGAATACGAAGCATTCGGCGGGAACGTCATATTTAGAGATGATGGCCCTCCAAACAGTGGAAGACCGGTTATCAATACCGGGGAGATAATTGACAACCTGCAGGTTCCCAATATCCATGAGACACCCTGTCTTCAGATGGTTCTGGATATGATCCGGATCCTGAAAGCAACATCACCTGATGATGCACCGATATTTGGTGTGGCACTTTCTCCCCTCTCACTTCCGGTCATGCAGATGGGATTTGAAGATTATATCAAACTCATTTACACTGACGAGATTAGGTTTCAAAAGCTTATAGCCGCGAACAGCCGTTTTTTTCTGGGTTGGGCAACCGCACAGATAGAAGCAGGGGCCGATGGAATTATCTATTATGATCCTGTCTCATCTCCTACGATTATTCCACATGAATTGTATCGGAAAACTGGGCTGAAAATTGCACAAAACCTCATTCCTCAGGTACCAGGGCCTGTCGTTTCTGCTTTTGCTTCAGCCAGGGTACTTCCCATCATTGACGATGTTCTCACAACAGGGACTATTGGCGTCGCAGTTTGGGCCGGAGGAAATGAAGATCTCAACGAAATTAAAGTGAAATGTTCTGGAAAATTAACAATCATCGGAAATTTGAACGGCATAGAAATGCGGCACTGGACCCGTGAACAGGTCTTTTCTATTGTAAAAAGAACGATACGAAGTCTTGCTCTGGGAGGAGGATTTATCATGAGTGATAATCATGGGGAGATTCCGCTCCAGGTACCTGATGAGGTGCTGTATGCTATCCGGGATGCAACTAGAGAATATGGGGGGTATCCGATCTCTGTCTGAAGATCCAATGAGTGATCTTATACTCTTTATTTGTGAGACAGTTAAAGAGGAGATCACCAAAGTCGTTGCCGATATTCCTGTGCAAAACATCAAGATCTGTGTGTTTCCCCATTATTGTACTTCTGGCACTCATCGGCCAGACAGTATCATCTCATTCATGAGTGAACAGATTCAGCCTGGTCAGACAGGGCTCTTCTTTGGTGATACGGATCTCTCAAGAAAAGGCCTGTTGCCACCCGGGATCTCTCATGTTGGTCCTCATACATGTTCAGGACTTCTCGCTCCGGAAGATTTTATTCAATCATTCATCTCCCAGGGATCATATGTCATTAATCCGGGATGGTTATCTTCCTGGGAGAGATATGTTACAGAAATGGGGTTTAATCCCCAGTCATCCACCTCTTACTATTCTTCAAACCTGAAAGAGATTGTTGTCCTTGATACAGGGCTGGTGCCTATCGCCGAAGAACGAATCGCCTCACTGAAGGTTTTTTCTGGACTGCCAATCAGAGTCATTCAGGTTGGTATTTCTCATCTCTCTGGAATTATCCGTGCTGAGATCCTTCAGTGGCAGGCTGACCATATCCAGGCCGACTGCAAAAAAGAAGTCTCATCAGCATTAGAGACCACCGCTCGTCAGATGGCGGTGTTAACATTACTCAGTGATATCTCTCAGGTTAGTGAAGAAAAGGAGGTTATCTCCCGCATACTCACGACCTGTCAATTATTGTTTGCACCTCATTTCGTGGGCTATCTTCCATTACAATCAGATGGTCCGGAAGAAATGATTCGTATGCCACCCGATTCAGAGAGTGGAATGAATAACGAACTGCTCTTCTCGGTTACTGATAAGGACTATCTCTTTTCTCCGGATGGAACCGGGTTCTGCGTTCCTATTATTAATCTCCAGGAAACTGTGGGCATTCTTGAAATATCCGGGGTGTCAGTTCCTAGCCGGATCAAGGAGTATCTCAACCTGACTCTTTCATTTACCCGCTTCCTTGGTCTTGCGATCAAAAATGCCAGATCCTGGCAGGAGTTAAAACAAACCCGGGATGCCCTTGAGTCTGCAAATAGTGAATTGCATGATAAAAATGAGGAGTTACTTGCTATCTCCCAGGAACTCCAATCATCAAACCAGGAACTGATTACCAGTCAGAAAGAACTGAGGGAGAGTGAACAATTTATCAAAGGAATTGTAAACTCTGCACAGGCGGGAATTGCGGTTTTAGATCATGATTTTCGTATTTTGTTCTGGAATCCTGAGATGGAGAGGTTGTTTGGTATATTCTATACTACCATTATGGGAAAAAGTATTTACGAGATTATTCCTCATTTTTTATTGGATCAGACAAAATCCCTTCTTATTCAGGGACTTTCAGGTAAAACAGTGCAGGCACCAGATTATGAACTTCCTGCATCCTCATCAGGAAAGACAACCTGGATATCAGCAATTTTTAATCCCATATTTGATATCAGTCAGAACATCATCGGAGTCATCATCAATGTCTACGATATCACACAGAGAAAGGAATCTGAACATGATCTTGAACGTGCATATGATGCCATCCATATTGCTCAATCCAAACTTGCAATATTAAGTAGTGTCACAAGACATGACATCCTGAACCGGGTAATGGTCATATCAGCTTACAGCGGAATGCTCTTAGAAAACGTCTCTGACGAAAAGGCATTAAAACAATTAAAGAGTATGGCGATTGCCAGTAAAGATATTCAACATCTCATTGAATTTACAAAGGAATACCAGGAACTTGGATATAAGAAACCTGCCTGGCAACTGATTCGTAATGTCATTAACAGCCGTTCTATTCAGTCTGTTCTGACAGGAATCGAACTCTCGATTCAGGGTGATCCGGTTGAAATTTACGTGGATCTCATGCTTGAAAAAGTTCTGTATAATCTGGTGGAGAATTCAAAACGCCATGGAGAAACGGTTACTGTAATTACCATTAAAATTGAGGAGGCCGGAGAAGAACTGTTAGTAACGTATTCAGATAATGGAGTCGGGGTGGCAGAAGATGAGAAGAAACTTATCTTCAAGCAGGGTCATGGAAAAAATACCGGTATGGGCCTGTTTTTGATACGAGAAATCCTGGGATTAACTCATATTACCATCAGGGAATGTGGAGTGCCTGGTGAAGGAGTCAGGTTCGAGATGAAGGTTCCAAAGGGTGGATGGCGCAGGATCACAGAATAACATCCGTATCTGCCATACATATCACCAGACCTTCCACATAGAGTTGTGCATTCTGCTACTACCTGGAGATTTATCAGGATAAAACCCGGGGTTGTCACTCCATCGGCATGCAGTTGTAAGGATATTCATGACATATATGTAATAAAGAATCTGAACTGTGGAGTCAGGACCCAATGAGAGTTCCAGGCATCAAAATAAGTATTATTTTCCTCTTGCTCTTTTCCTCTCTTATTTCATCCAGCCCCTATCAACATACCAGTCATACTCGTGGGCAAACCGTTCTTTATTGTATTTCACTAGTTGACAGAAGTAATCCCTGGTTTGAGCATGCATCTCATCCTGTTCAGGATATGAGTGTTCTCCCCTGATTGACTGAACCAGTTTTTTCCCGAGATCAAAAGCCTCTTTTCTCGCTGGCTCAAGTGCAGCCGGGTTCCTTCCAATGGCAACTCCCACACCACCAACAACAGTTACTCCCAGTGTTGTCAGGACACTGTTCATGTACCCGACAACATCCATCTCATGTGCTCCACCTGCTGTGCAGACAGAACAGCCGTATTTTTTGTAAAACATCTGGCAATGGATTGCATCAGCCATCCGATCAAACATTGCCTTCATCGGGGCAGATACCGAGTTGATGTAATTTGGTGAACCAAGGACGATACCATCAGCATCCATCATCTTATCAAACAGATCTGAGAAATCATCTAGAAGGGGACAGTCTCCTTTGGCATAACAGACCCCACAGTCGTTACAGTACAGAATTGTGTACTGATACAAGTCAAGAGACTCAATCTCAGCTCCTTCTGCTTTCGCCCCTTTCAACACTGCCTCGACGAGTTCAAGCGTTCTGCTCTCATTACCCTTTGGGCTGGCATTTATCCCGATAATTTTCATGGTATACCAGACAGAGGATCAGCTCTATCAGGAGAAAAAAGGATCATATTCTGTATGTTCCCCATTACTGGATAAATCAAAACGTTCAAAATAATTCAATGATAAAACAAGAGATCACAGGCAGTTGAGGGAGAGTACATGGTAAAACTATCTGGAGGCAACAATGTTGCAATTTGTCCAATGCCCGTTACTTTGGTGGGATCTATTGTTAATGGGCACCCCAATTTTATGGCTGTAGGTTGGATCGCAAGAGTAAACATGAGCCCCCCATTAGTAAGTCTGGGACTCAATCATGGATCTGCAACAAGGAGTGCGATTCTTGAAAATAAGGAGTTTAGTATAAATTTTCCATCATCAAAGATGGTCAGAGAAACAGATTATTGTGGGCTAACATCAGGAAAAAAGATTGACAAATCTAATATATTCACGGTATTCTATGGTAATTCCCACCAGGCACCCATGATCTCTGAATGCCCACTCTCACTAGAATGCACATTGATAGAATCACATGATTATGCCTCTCACACTTGTATTATCGGGGAGATCATCGGTTCTTATATTGATGAATCCTGCCTTACTGACGGGAAACCGGATCAGATCAAAATAGACCCACTCCTTCTTACCATGCCTGATAATACCTATTGGCGGATTGGAGAAAAAGTCGGAAAAGCGTGGCATGAAGGGAAGTCATTGATTGATAAGGATTGAGAAAAACCCCTTGTAACGGGTGGTATATTATACCTGATAATTAAACATCAGACAAATTACAATTAGAATAGGATAACACCATAAGGACCTGAACAAGAAGACAGAGAGAGAATCAAATTTCTGGATTCATAAGGCAGAATTTACTTGCTAAAGTGAAATGGATGGTTAATTATTTGGTTTTTTTCATATGAGACAATCCATTTCACAGGTGTATTAGAGTTGCTTCTGGTTATAGATAGGTTCTTTGTTTGTTCTGTGCCTCCTTGCTTTTTTATAACACAGTTGCGGAACAAAACTGGTTCACCTGGACTTTGTTCAGATGACCACAATACATATGTAAAGAACATTTTACATATACTTTCTTCTCAAGGTACAAATATTCAAAATGCAAGATCGTTTCTAAATTTGTGATAAAAATTACATGAGTTATAATTCCTAAATTCAATTTCTTACTTGGTTTTTCACTGGATCTGTATTTGGGATTCCCAAAAATATTTTGTTTTATTATTTTTGATATCCACATATCGGGCAGTTTTTTATAGTGAGTTATACGTTTTCAAAATATTATGAATTGTGTTCATTTTTACTTGAATAAACACTCGGGGATTTTTTTCAAAGATTTATTATTTTAAGTTTTTTTATTAATATTAATAGACTGATTTATTAATATGAATCAACTAAAAAAGTACACGGTATTTTTATAATGAAACTAAGATCTTTGAGCAAAACTAAAGTATTATTCTTAATTCTCATTTTGTCTGTTTCTACATCAGTATATGCTGATGGTTCTCAATCTCATAACGAACGGACAATTACTGATATGGACGGAAATATCGTTACTATTCCAATTACAATAGAACATACAGGGACATCATGGCCAGGATTCACCGATGTTTTACTTAGTATTGGAGCATATCCTAAAATTGTAACAATTTCAAGTGCTGAAAATAATTATCCCTGGGCTCTAAAGATATTCCCAGATCTGAAAGATGAAACAAAACAGTCGTTTGCAACAGATGGGGCTAATATCGAACAATTAATTGCAAATAAACCTGATGTGCTCTTCTTGCGATCAAGTGATCCAGTGGATAAAGTGAAAGCTACTGGTATCCCAGTAATTATGATAAATAACACCAATAGTCTGAAGACAATGGCCTCTTCTCTCAAACTTGCAGGTGAAGTTCTCGGAAAGGATGAATTAGCCCAGGCTACATCTTACACTGATTATCTCAATAAAACAATCGACGATATTACCTCAAAGACAGGTGGAATTTCATCTGATTCAAAACCTAAAGTGCTTTACGTTTCGATTAAATCAGGAAAAATTTCAGTATGGGGTAAAAATTTACTTCAGGATGAAATGATTACGAAAGCAGGAGGAGTTAATATTGCTGCAGGTGATGTAACTGGTTCGAAAGAGATATCACCAGAAATGCTATTAAAATGGAATCCAGACATCATTATAGCGGATAATCCCCAAACATCCAAAGCTTTATTTGAAAATGCAGATTACGAGAACAGTTTATCAGCACTAAAAAATAACAGAGTCTATGTTGCACCAGCGGGAGTATTTTACTGGACTAATATGGGAGCAGAATGTGTCCTGCAACTTCCATGGCTGGCTCAAAAAGTTCACCCAGAATTGTTTACTGATATTGATATGGAAAACATAACGAAGAATTTTTACTCTACATTCTTTAAATACAATCTATCTGATGACGATACCCAAAAAATACTAGCAGGACAACCTCCAGAATAATCCTGTTTATAATTTTTTTCTCTTTTTTACTAGATTGCTATATCGTATTTCATAGTATACTCAAATATTCAGGAGGATATAGGATCCAATACAGCATTAGGTTTTCTGCACTTTTCTTCCCATCATTCCCAATTATATTTAAATTTCAGGGTAATGACCGTGATTGCGTTGACATTCTCACATTTTGGGGGTATTTCTATCATGCCTGTAATTCTTGCAATACTCGGGAAAACCGAGGAAAAATTGGGAGATCCTTCTCCTGCTCTAAACGAAAAATTTATCGAACATATCACACAAACTCTGACGATTTATTATGAATTCAGGATAGAATAAGTTTAATTAGATACAATCATCAATAACAGCATATCGATGCTGATATTTCTGAAACGCATTGAGGCAATCATCCAGTCAGGTCCAATGAAAATTTCAATAATATACCTGACCATCGGCCTGCTCTGGATTTTTTTTTCTGATAGAATTGCCTTTATTATTGCCGAAAATGAACAGGATCGCTTTCTCTTTCTCTCAACTTTTAAAGGTTTTGGATATGTATTCGCTACGGCAATTTTGCTGTATACTTTGATACGATATTATTTTCAGAAATTTTCAGAAGAACAAGGTAAGGTTAAAGAAACTCTCCGGACCAGTGAATCTCTTTTTAGAGGAATATTCAATACCATGCCATCAGGGGCGATAATCTATTCAGTCAAAAATGATGGTTCACGGGGCAGTGACTATATCGTTACTGATATTAACCCGGCAGGTCTGTCTATTGAAGGGATATCAAGGGAAAAAATCATCGGAAACCCAATTACTGTCATCAGGCCGGGAATCGAAGATTTTGGTATCATCACCATTTTTCAGAGGGTCTGGGAAACAGGTGAAACAATATATTATCCTACAAAGGTTTACCCGGGTAGCACCACGATAAACTGGTTTGAAAATTATATCTTCAGGCTGCCTGATAACCAGATCGTCGCCATTTACAATGATGTAACAGAAAAAATGCGAACTGCTGAAGCCCTTTCAGCAAGTGAAGAACGGCTCCGTCTCTCACTGGAGGCTGCAAACGATGGCATATGGGACTGGGATATTAAAACCGGTTTAGTCAATTGCAATCCCCAATGGTATACCCTGCTTGGATATGTTCCCGAAGAGATGCCCGCTACCTACGATACCTGGAGAAACCTCCTTCACCCGGAGGATCTGGAAGAGGCCGAGCAAACCATCCAGGAGCAAATCCACCAGGAAAACGGGAAATTTTCCCTCGAACTCCGGATGAAAACCAAACAGGGAGAATGGTCGTGGATCCTTACAAGAGGGAAAACAGTAGCATGGGATGAGGAGAACAACCCTATCCGGGTAGTCGGAACTCATACTGATATCTCAAATAGAAAAAATGCTGAATTGAAACTGATCGCAAGCGAAGGGAGGTTGCATACACTCATTCAGACAATCCCTGACCTGGTGTGGCTCAAGGATATCAATGGTGTCTATCTTGCCTGTAACCCGATGTTTGAACGATTCATAGGCAAGAAAAGTGAAGAAATTGCCGGAAAAAGTGATTACGATTTTTTTGAGAGAGAACTCGCTGACTTTTTCAGGAGTTATGATCAAAAGGCTATCGATGAAGGAGAACCATCTATCAATGAAGAATGGATAACCTTTGCCGATGATGGCCATCGTGCATTACTTGAAACAATAAAAACACCAATGTATGATTCTGAAAGAAACCTTATTGGCGTCCTTGGAATCGGTCACGATATAACAGAACGAAATGCCAATAATTCTTTAAATCTCATTCAAAAATGGCGTTTAGAACAGGCTGAAACCATCGGACATCTAGGCAGTTGGGAGTTTGATCTCAAAACCGGAACTATTTGGGGGTCTGATGAAGGATTTCATATATATGGGTTAGAACCTCCCGATGGAAACCAGCTTCCAATCAGGGAAATTGAAGCATGCATACAAGAACGTGATCGCGTCCATCAGGCTCTTATTGATCTGATCGAGAACGATATTCCTTATAACCTTGAGTTTGAAATTAATCCTGCTGATGGTTCGCCACAGAGAACGATCATTTCCATTGCTGAATTGACAAGAGATGAGTCAGGGAATCCTAGCCGGGTAGTAGGTATAATCCAGGATATCACAACGAGGAAATTGATCGAAAAAGAACGTGAAACCCTTCTTGAAAACCTTGCACAAACCAATGAAGAGTTGAATGCAGCATATGAACAACTGAAAGGATCAGAAGAAGAACTGAAATATCAGTTTAATTCTCTTGCATTGACTGAAGAACATCTCAGAGAGACTACCCAATATCTTGAAAGCCTGATCGCTTATGCCAATGTTCCTATCATTGTATGGGACCCGGATTTTTTGATAACCAGGATTAACCATTCATGTGAAAATCTCATCGGCAGAAAAGCTATAGAAGTCATAGGAAAATCAATAGAGATCCTGTTCCCACCTGATCAGATAGAACATTCAATGCGGCTGCTCAAAACTACCACGGCAGGAGTGCGGTGGGATACTGTTGAGATGGATGTACAGCACCAAGATGGATCAATCAGGTCTGTCATCTGGAATTCATCTACAATATATGATGCTAATGGATCCCTTCCTATCGCAACCATTGCACAGGGCCAGGATATTACTGTAAAGAAGAGACTTGAACATGAAAATAATTTATCATTAGAACAGATTCAAAAAAATCTGGCTCAACTTGCGATTCTTAATGACCAGATCCGAAATCCGTTGTCAATTATTTTATCCATTACAGAGAGTTCAAATGAATGTGATCTTTTTAAGATTATTTATGAGCAGATAACCAGGATCGATGATATTGTTACCCATCTTGATCAGCGTTGGATAGAATCTGAAAAAATCTTAAAAATGCTTCAGAAAAATTATAATATCATCGCATCTCCATCTGCCATCCAGGCAATTCAGACCTATACCAGAAGATCCGACGATAATGAGCATGAAGATAGAGAATTTTCACTGAAATCTGCAGGACTCCTTATTAAGGAGATGGAAGCTGAACTCTATACAATTCTCGATAGTATCGATTCATTTATATTTGTGGCCGATTATGAAACATATGAAATATTATATATAAACGAACGTGGAAGGAATCTTTTCGGAAATATTACCGGAAAAAAATGCTATGAGTTTATTGAGAAAGATCAAAACGAACCCTGTCCTTTCTGTACAAATCATCTTCTCATGGATGAATTCGGTCCAATCGGTGTCCAAAAGGAAGAAAAAAGAAACACGCTAAATGGCAGGTGGTATGATTGCCGCAACCAGGTTATCCGGTGGAATGATGGAAGAGTCGTTCATCTTCAGATTGCAACAGATATCACCGAAAAAAAGAAAACCGAAACTGAACTGAAGGAGAATGAAAATACCTTCAGGAAAATATTTGAAGAATCGCCAGATCCCATATTGCTGATGAAAGAAGACAGGTTTATTGAATGTAATCAGGCTTCGTTGGATCTATTGCAATTTGAAACCAAAGAGCAACTCATCGGTTTAAGTCCGTTGGATTTTTCTCCAGAGGTTCAGTCTGACGGCCGACTGTCTTCACAAGCATCTGTAGAATATATCAGAAGTGCTCATGAAAATGGCAGTTGCCAATTTGAGTGGATGTGCTACAAAGTTGATGGTTCACCTTTACTTTTAGAAGTATCCCTTCTGTCGATTTTTTTTAAAGGCGAACGGATGCTTCATACTACCTGGCGGGATATTACCAGGGAAAGAAGCAGAGAAAGCAATCATCCGAAGTAAAAGCAAATTAACACCGAAAGTCGATGCTATTCTTTCTCCAGAGGGGGATATTGGGACTCTGAATCCTTCGGATATTATAAGCATACCCGAAATACAGCACCTGATGGACGATTTTTTATTCCCTCACAAAAATCGGGGTAGGGGTTATTGATGTCCTGATATCTCCTGGTAACAACCGGCTGGCAGTACATGTTCTACATTTCACCGGGTAAATCCACAAACCTGTACAGACTGTATTGAAAGTGATATACTCCTTTCAGAACGTGTTACCCTCCGGTACCTTCAGAAAGTACCGATGTAAGAATTATATGTGGGATATCGCCACACCAATCATGGCTGGTGGAGTCCATCTGGGTAATCTCTTCTTTGGACAGTCTCCCTTTGATGATGATACGATTGATTACGATTTTTTCCGAAAAATCCAGGGATTATTGATTTGATGAAATAGATTACATGAATGCTCTTGAACAGGTTCCACGATGGAGTAAGGAGACAGTCGATACGATCATGATATCCTGAACCAGGTATATATCTTCCAGTGGTTACTCGAACTATACCATGAAACATCAGATTTAGATGATATTCATGGATATATTAGCAAAGCGCAAAATTCGGGAAAGAAAACTGAATCCATAATTGGGTTTATCCGTATTTATGAAGATTTTGGAACTGTTTCTTCCGGATGGCTTCAAACCTTCCAGATGGTTAATGATGCAGTGTAGGAAGTGACTCCTGGAGATATGGTCGTAGAGAATCTTATTACTAAAAATATTGAGGTATACGGCGATCCCTTGATGAGAAAAGTCTATACAAATCTTATGGAAAATGCAATCAGGCACGGGGGAGCGATAGCCTTTATCAGATTTGATATTAGTCAGGACAAAAACCAGATTAATTATTTCCTGTATTGATGATAAAGTCGGAATTCCTCCAGATGAAAAAGGAAAATTTTTCCCATGGTACGGTAAGCACACAGGAGTAGGCCTCTTTCTCTCCAGAAAAATCCTGGCTATTACCGGCCTTTCAATCAGAGAAACCGGAAAGGAGAGAGAAGGTGCACGGTTTGAAATTGTCGTTCCCGAAGGAAAATATCGTTATATTTAGATAATTTGAGGTTAAAGTGGCATTAATGTTTGAATTAAAGCCAATCAAATTGTTCATTCGTTCTGATACTTGGTCATTATAATAGGACAGACGATTTTTATCGACACGACCTGACCAGTTCAACCCTGGCATTATTCTTCTCTTCAATCAAGCGATCGATATATCTGGTCAGAATCTTCTCATCCCCGACCCCGTCTTCAAGATGCTTGTGAAGCTCAGAGATCATCCCTGCTCCGGCTGTTCTCTCAGCTATGAACGCACTAATATCCTTGAGACAGGGTGATGTTCTGACCGAATCAGACTGCACGTATGCTCTGGCATCGCTCTCGATTCTTTTGTAAACAGAAAGAGTATCCGCGATATCTTCGGTTTTCAGACACACAACTCCTGCCAGTTCACGCAGATACCGGGTTGTTGCTGATGCTGCAACCACAAGTGCAATGGCAATGAAGACCCGGTTCAAATCACTCCTTCTGGTAAGAAACCGTGAAATCCTACTTTCGGGAGCGATACGGTTGATGTACTGTGTCAACCATCTCCTGAACCTGGCACCAGGTCCGACTTCACTCTTTCCCGGATGGTAATCTCCTGACTGGATCAGATCCTCCCTGGATGCTGCGTGAAACTGGAGTGCCGCATACACAGCAGGGAGGATTAACCCCTCATCATACATCAGTCTGTACTGTTTCTGCTCAAATCTGAGGGCTTCCAGCCAGAAGAGTCTGATAATTTCCTTCCGGTCAGGATGCTTCCTTATCTCACTCCAGAAATCTCGGATCTTCTCCATTCGGGATGCTGACATCTTCCTGTATTCCTTGATATATCTCATGCCAATATCATGATCGATGATATCGCTCATCGGTGAGTTCTGCAGGCTTTTCTCTCCTGACCGGCAGGTGACGAGATCGGTGTAAATTTCGTGAAACTGTTTTACGAGCCTTGTCTGGCCAAGACCAAGGTGATGGATCAGGGGACCGATTGTCAGGCCCTGGATGAGTATAGTAAACAGGACAACAGTTACAGAGAACTCAACGATTATGTCACGATACGGGAACGAGTACGGAAGAGAGAGTGAGAGGGCGATTGCTACCGCTCCCCGCAGACCTCCCCAGAAACTGATCACCTGGTACGAGAACGGAACTTTACGGGGAGTGAAGAGATTGTAAAAGCCGAATATGCCAAATACCGGGATAAGCCGTGCAAACGTAACCACTGCAACAAGGAGAATAACTCCGAGGATAGCTCCGCTCATGAACACGGAGAGATCCTGAAGTGATGCGATTGCTATTCCAACCAGGAGAAAAATCAGACTGTTAGCCAGAAATCCGATATACTCCCAGAACCGGTTGAGATCCTCCCTACGGTCCGGCCCGATCCAGTCAGAAGCAGCTCGTGCAGCAAGACATCCACAGACCACAACGGCAATCACCCCGGAAAATCCGAGGATATGATCACTAATGAGATACGAGAGATACGCTGCAACCAAAGTTGCTGTCTGGTGAATGTGGGAATGGAGGGGGGTGCGTTTGAGAACACTCCTAATCAGGTATCCGGTGACTGCCCCGACCAGAATTCCACCGACAAATGAGATCAGCACCGAACTTGCAAACTGCATTGAAGTCTGTGAAAGTGAGATCTTCTGATCAAGCAGCGATGCACCGATGAGAGCAAGAATCATTTGAAACATGACGATTGCAGCTGCATCGTTGAGAAGACTCTCTCCTTCAACCAGAATCTGAAGTCGTTTGGGCACTCCTATCTCCTTGAAGATGGAGATGACCGCTGCAGGATCGGTTGCCGAGATAAGGGCACCGAAGAGGAGGGCATAAAGGAGGGGCAGGGGAGAGAAGAGAAAGAGCAGTACACCGATAATGACTCCTGATACTATCACCCCGATGATGGCAAGCCCTAGCACAGGAAAGAGATTTCTGCTCAGTAGCCTCGTGTTCAGGGCAATTGCTGACTCAAAGATCAGGAGAGGGAGGAAGAGATAGAGGATAATATCTGTGCTTGGGACCATCCCCTCAAACGACTTGAGCGAGGAGACATGAGGGACGATAATTGATGAAAAGACATAGCCTGTGATAACAAGGCCTATGGTATAAGGCATTTTCAGATGTCGCAGGGTTATTGCAGTTATTATGGCGATGAGCAGGAGCGTAATGACGATTGTTTCATCGGCTATGAGCAGGTTTTGATTCATGGCCAGTGTATCCTAATGATTCTTTGATTTTCGGGAGTTATGAACTATAGGATTGAGTAATCAGAGAGAACGGAGTACTGACTTCAAGAGAATGATTATATCCGAGATATATAATTCATCATATAAACTAAAAACAACAACAATTGAAGTGTATTCGAGATTATGAAACCAAACTGGATCGCATATACAAATGTTCTTTTTATTTTTTTATTATTTATTCAATTTGCCATATGGCCCACAGCAGGAGTTCTTAATCAAACCGGAACCAGTAATATCAGCATTAACAACACTATACCAGCGAATACTACAAATTCCTCTTATGCATCAGATCGGGTAATCGTCAAGTACCGGAGTAATGTAATTTCTGCCCTTGGATCTGTTGAACCAGTATCAGAAAGTGTAAACAGCGCAATAGGAGCAAATATCATTAAAAATGATACTGAATTAGGTATTTCTGGACTTCAGGTAGTGGAGCTTTCAGGTAACAAATCAGTATCAGATGCAATTACCCAGTATGAACAGAATCCACTTATTGAATATGCTGAACCAGATTATATCGTTCATATAATCGATCCAGAGCCGGTAAACACGAATAATTTGAGTATATCCGCTCAGGAGGCTAGCTCAGGAGATAATTCTGTATCAAGCAGTATAATTCCAAATGATACCTATTTTTACCGGTTATATGGGATGCATAACACCGGACAGGCATTTTATGGTTCTTTGAGCGGAACAACAGACGATGATGTTGATGCACCTGAAGCATGGTCATATTCTACAGGATCATCAAATGTCATTGTAGCAGTGGTGGATACAGGAGTTCAGACAGATCACCCCGATCTTTCAGGAAATGTTCTTTCTGGATACAACTTTATTACTGATACTGCAGGACAGACCGATGATAATGGCCATGGAACCCATTGTGCAGGTACAATAGGAGCTATTGGAAACAATGGAAAAGGAGTTGCAGGAGTATGCTGGAATGTAACGATTCTGCCATGTAAATTCCTTGATTCTTCAGGCTATGGTTATACCAGCGATGCAATAGAGGCAATAAATTACGCAAAAGGAAAAGGTGCCTCAATTATATCAAATTCATGGGGAGGAGGTTCATATAGTTCATCTCTAAAGTATGCAATTGAAAATTCCGGTGCATTGGTTGTCTGTGCTGCAGGAAATGATGGAGTAAATACAGATTCCGATCCTCAATACCCTTCATGTTACGATTCCAGCAATATCGTTTCAGTTGCAGCAACCGACTGGAATGATAACTTGGCATACTTCTCTAATTATGGAAGTACTACAGTAGATGTCGCAGCCCCTGGAGACTATATCTACAGTACACTAAAAGGAAGTACATATTCCTTTAAATCAGGTACCTCAATGGCAACCCCCATGGTTTCGGGTATTGCTGCCCTGATGAAGTCAGCAAACTCCTCGCTAACTGTGTCACAGATGAAAACCACCATCATGAATACTGTAGATACCAGATCATCATTAACAGGTACATGCATTACCGGAGGGAGAGTTAATGCTTATCAGGCTGTAAAATCAGTATACACACCTTTACAAGCCAGGTTTTTTGGGATTCCCGGAACTGTAGTCAATCCATTATCCATACAGTTTCATGACGCATCTACAGGTGATCCAACCGGCTGGCTTTGGAATTTTGGAGATGGAAACAGTTCAACAAGTCAAAATCCATCACATACATATTATACACCTGGAAATTTTACGGTTCAACTGACGGTAAATAATTCAAGAGAGTGATGTAAACCTACATCAACTCGTATTGTTTCAATAAATATAGATATTGGGGAGTGTCTACCGTTCATTCTCTTATTCCCCATTAACTGATTATTCGTTCATATTGTATAATTGAACCTAATTATGGGATGATGCAAAACATTCTGGAACAATTCAGAACGTTTGCTTAAAACTATGAAGCGATTATAGATAGTACGTTCAGAATTAATCTCCGTTTCTCTTCGAATATTTCAAAAAAAATGTTATACACTATTCACTTTTTTTCTCAATTCTTCCGTCCCTGAACAGAATGATTCGGTCGAAAAATTCGGTGTGCCATGGTTCATGTGATACCATAACCACAGTCTGATTCTTCTCTTCGTTGAGATGCCTGAAAAGTTTGAGAATGGTTTGAGATGACTCAGTATCCAGGTTTGCACATGGTTCATCTGCAAACACAATCGCAGGACTGTTCATCAGTGAACGTGCTATAGCAACCCTTTGTTGCTGTCCGCCTGATAATTCCTTCCTGAGGTGATCGGCCCTGCCTCCGAGCCCGACGTCATCAACTAGCCCACCGGCTATCTCCATGACCTCATGATAGTCACGACCGAGACCAAGTCCCGGAATAGCCACATTTTCAAGCACTGTCAAGTCTTCAATAAGGGCATAATCCTGGAAGACATACCCCATCTGATCCAGACGAAAACGGGCCTTTTGTTCTGAAGTCATCAACGATGTCTCCTGTCCATTGATACATATCGTTCCTGAACTCGGGGTGTCAAGAAGGCCGACTTGGTGGAGAAACGTTGATTTTCCGCTCCCACTCGGCCCCATAATCCCGACGAATTCGCCCTTTTCAATTCCGGTAGATACACCTCGGAGTGCGTGGACCTGGACATTACCCATGTGGTATGTCTTTGTCAGGTCTCCAGTCTTGACGATCATCCATTCACCAACTCCAGAATATCGCGATTTGCCGTCCGGTACGCTGGAATCAGGCCAGCGACAATTGAAACAATTCCAAGAGCCAAGAACGACGGCAGGATTATCGTGAGATCCATCATCGGATACACGAAACCAGCCGGAAACTGAAGTGGTGAAGCCTTGAGATACTCCCTGATACAGGTAAAGATACAAAATCCAAGCAAGGCACCTGAACAAAAGATGAATAATACCTGGATCAGGTAATCCCTGATGATATCCCGCTCCGGAATTCCTACTGCCTTGAGAATTCCAATCTGTCTCCGCTGGTTGATCGTGTTGATATAGATAATGATGAAGATGACAATACTCGCGATAACAAGCGAGAAGACAACCATGATCATACTCAGAAGGTTGAAACTCTTGATCGCGTCTCCAATCATTCCTTCCCCCTTCTGAGCGCTGGTTTTCACTTTATCCCTTATGCCATACTCAAGCAACCGATTCTTTCCCTCATCAGGATCAGTTCCGGGCGTAAGGGAGACGAGGATTGTGGATGATCGATCGCTTTGACCAAGGACTTCAGTCATCTCTTTTCTGGTGATAAATGCCTGCGAATCAGTACTGAAGAACCCGGTTTCAAATACCCCGCTGACTGTCATCTTTTTGATAACACCGTTAACAAATGTCACATCCAGACTGTCACCGGTATGAACACCGCCAAGTGACTCCATCTTGTCTTTACTCTCGTCTTCGTGTCCTGCAAGAATGCTTCCCATCAGAATGGTGTCAGTGTCCCCGTCTGAAAGATACCGCCCTTCTGTCATCTTTCCTACAAGGTTGATCACCTCCCGGTCATCTGTCGGAATGATGGCAACAATCCCGCGTGAAAGAGTCCGGGTATCAGATTCAAGAGAAGTACTGACCGATGCACGTGAACTTGCAGCAGCAACACCCGGGATTTTTTTTATCATCCTGATCTTCTCATGGGTATCAGCAATGAACGTGTTATCATCATCGGGATCAATGACAAGGTTTCCATACTGGTAATCTGTAACCTGTTTTGTGTATGCACTGGTAATCCCACCAACCAGTGATGGAAGAAAGACCATGAGTACAAACGACATGGCTACGACCAGAATGGTTAACACGAGAGTTCCCTTGTTTCCCCGTCTGATGGCCCGGGATGCCAGGTAGAAGGGTATGGACACCTTCTTCATTCAGTGTTCCTCTTGCGTTTCCACAGGAAAACCACGCCACCGAGAATAATGATGATCCCCAGGACAGGAAGAACCGGGAAGTCAGGTTTTTTTGATACCGTGATCTCTATTGTATCATTGAGTACATCAGTACTATTCCTGGTGTAGATAGAGATAGGAACCGGGATATCACCGGCTGGTGCATGCTGAATGTAAAAAACCGCAGGTGCATCATTATCCGGCTCTATCTTTCCAACAAATGCCTCTTTTGTTCCATTAAGTCCTGTCTCAATCCTGGCCCTTACCCCATCCGCATCACCGGTTCCTGTATTTTCAATCCTGACGATCAGGCTAAACTGGGCACCTTCCTGGACTCTTACCGGATCGGTGGATACTGTAGATATTGATAACTCATGTTCTCCGGTAACCCTGACAGGAATCTCCTCTTTCTGCTCAATGATACGGCCGGATGCAGTGTTAAACCTGATATGACATTGAACCGGATGAATTCCTTCGGTTACCTCCCTGCTTGTCAGTATGGTAATATCAACAGGGATCTCATCTCCCGGACCAAGCCTGCCAATGTGAATGGAACCAGGACTTGCAAGTGATACCTCCCTGCTTTCTGAACTTAAATTCAGAATGACCTCATTAGCCGCAGTCTCACCGGTGTTCTTGATGACTAATTTTCCTGTCAGTTTCTGGCCTGGCACAACATGGTCAGGGAGAACTTTGTTGATGATCAGAGCCGGACTCTTTTGTACGAGCCGGTCATCGTTGACATTTACCGGTATCGGATATTTCAGGCTCCGCCCTCCCTGCGTAGCGATATGGAGTTCTGGGAAGTAGATCCCGGTCTTCTGTGGAGCTTTAACGAGGAAAGTGAGCGGGATAGACTGCCCGGGCCCAACTTCACCAACCCGCCGATAGTCACCTGATATAACCTCAAGACCGTTTCCAAAGAGTTCAACATCATCGATATAGGCATTGATCTCTTTGGTTTCTGTGACTGATTCCATCGTTTCACTCCCGGTTTTTAATGTTGTAGAGGCGGCTTTCGCGGTGTTGGAGACGGTAGCCGTGATAAGTGCAGATCCCCCGGGCATGATTACCTCGGGCTGAACCTGGTATCCCGTAATAACAATGGTAGGTTCACTGGCCAAGCAGAATCCACAGAATAATGAGAGGAATAGCAGGCAGATGAATATTGAAGCTGGTCCTGTTCTTATGAACCGTGTTCTGGTTTTATGCAGGAATCTCCCGGAGCCCTGGATCTGTTCTGACACGCGTGTCAACATAAATGACACATGTGTCAGCATCATACATATACATTACTGACACCCGTGTCATTATTACATTCAGAATATAAATTACTGGGTATGCCACGGGTTTTGCCCGACTATAAGGAAGAGTCACGAAAACAGATACTCCAGATCGCAACACGTCTCATACTCGAAAAGGGATACAAAAATGTGAATATGGGTGATATCGCTGCCGAGGCTGGTATGTCACGCCCGACATTGTACCTTTACTTCAAAGATAAAAAGGACCTGCTTATGGCAACATTGCAGAATCTAATCGAGGAGGTGGGCAACGCTCTTGAATCATCTCTGGCTTCAAGTGATACATCACCTGATGGCGGATTTTTTGATCATGTTCACGAATTGTATGGAGATAAATTTACCATTTTTTTGGAGATCTTCAATGCTACCGGCATTGATCCCGACCTGTTTCACGAGATAGGCAGACTTCACGAGAGGATACTGGAGCGGATGGCAATCCATATTGAAAAACGGATTCCGGCTTGCAAGGATAAAATGGATCCCTATATTGTTTCAAATGCTCTTCTTGCACTGTTTATCGGGCTCCAGTTCAGGAGAAAAGTCGGGCTTCCCCAGGATCAGGTGAGGGAGTCATGGAACACAGTGCTCCACGCCCTGATCGGTGATACATGAAAGATTCAACCAGACTGGATTTGAACGGGTATATTCCGGCCTATCAGCCCATATCCTGTAAATCCGGGCAATCTTTCCTTTCTGACTGATACCTTCACAAAGGGGATGTTTCAGGTTAATTCCAAGTATTAGGGGCGCTGAGCCTCTTTCAGCACCTTACTCTCGGAAAAGATCCTGGCATAAGATTGGACCATATGTTTTGACATCATCGGTTTCACTTTCTTCTGAACCGGCCCAAAGCCCATCATCAGAGAGAAGAAGAATCGCGATAATCGCTTCCTGTATTGATACTGGGGGAAATCATAGAGACCATGTTTTTTGTAGTACCGGTGATCTGCTCTGAAGATTGGTCTCAGATCTCCCCATACGGCATCCCTGAGCACGATATGCCCAGCAACCGCGGGAAACATTGGGGGTTTTTTATAGCCATCAAGTGAGGCCTGTACTGCCCGTTCTACTACTGACCTGATGCATTCATCGATAAAATCCGGATTCTTAGGTTCATCTGTGATGATATCTACGAGGTTACCTCCGCCAAGAAGACTGGTAAGGTTCTCTCTGAGCCCCGGAACCCTGGCAAGCGGGCCTTCGACCATGAGTACCTGTTGTTTATTTTCAAACCTGGGAACATGCCCAAGGAAAAAACTCCGGTCAAAGAACTGCTTCCAGGAAGCCGAGAGATAGCGATCCCTGACAGATCCGGCATAGATAATGATGTCTGCCTGCTCAACCTGGCTCTTCCAGAATGAACAGAATCCGTCAGAGTACACGCAATGATTATCAAATGCACACTGACAACAACCCAGGCATCCACCTTTCATCCCGGTTTCATTAAGGTGTACGGACTTTGCATCAGGAAATGCACAAGTCATTTGCCTGACCATTGCCTCAAGATTTGATCCCGGTCCTGCATCATGGAGGATCAACACCTGTTTCCCATGGGTTTCAACAGGGCTGATGGTGCCAGGAGTATATTTTGCCGATCCAGTAGGAAGTGGAGGGTACGCTGGAAGCTCCGGTCTCTTCTCATTGCAGGCCGAGAGAATATCCATACCAAAAAGTACCAGTTGATGTTGGTTCTTCTCTTCAAAAAGATCGTTCATCGCTGCAGAAAACGAACCTGCATAATTCATTCCAAGATCTTCGCTGATTCCCTGGAGATACTCGTGGACCTTCTGATCAAAGAAGTGGACAGAGGTACTGAGAGAAGCTGCATATTTTCCTGCAAACAGATCCCGGGTATTTCGCTCTAACAGGAGCTCGATAAACCGTTTATACTGGGCGGGGACATGCTGGAAGTACACCGGTGTAGCCCAGAGGATCAAATCTGCACTCCTGATGGCTGAACAGATCTCTTCCCACTCCTCTGGTTTCTTCTCAATTGCGACTATCTTTCTACTGATGTGACGAGTGACAAAGGAATGATCAGGATTTGCCAGTTCAAGAAACCTGACATACTGCATGGTGACACTCGTTTCTCCTTTCGGACTTCCGTTCAGAACACATATCTGCATATTACTCCCCCTCATCGGTTTTTTCTTCGAACATCTGCAACATCTTTGCTGCAAGTGCACGAAATTTATCGGCTTTTACAAGAGCAATGCCACGCTTCTCATCACCAAGAACCATCAGGGTATCTCCGGGACTAATCCCGAATAATTCCCGTGCATTCTTTGGAATGACAATCTGGCCACGCTCTCCAACTTTTACTGTTCCGAAGATGTGTTTTCCATCTCCACAACTCTCATCTTCATACATCTGAATTGTTCAACTCACAGATCACACTATTCATACCAGTGTGATTTGTATGAATATAATGAAATCCCCTGCCAACACCCGTGAACCAAACACCCATCAGGTCAGTCATTAATAAAATAATCACGAAACATTTCGTATGAAGCACCTGTTCTCGTTTCAGATATTGACAGTTATCATTCTCATCATCTGTTTTCTGCCGGCGGTATGTGCAGTGGCAGATGCCACTGACGACACACCACAATCACTGGTGATTACCCAGCCGAGCGATAATGAGACGAATTTTGGAGAGAAGCGTGACTTCTATGTGTATGGCGTTTTCCCAGACCGCCTAGAATATCCGGGAGATATCAGAATTGAAGTGATGAAAGGTGACAATGCTGATGGAGAGCGGGTACGTCTCCTTGAGAGTCATGTTGATCCCAGTTCAGGTACAACTCCCATGAGTTCGATAGAAACGAATTATTCTGAAGGGCTGGACTGGGGCAACAAAATGGTCGCAGACCTGGTGAAAGAACCCGGGGGGTTGTATGATCCTTCCAATAAACTTGTTGTGACCAACGATTACTATCTGGGCATGATTCTTGGAGGAGTTACCAAAGACTTTGATACAACATACCGTGACAATAACGGAGATCCTCTGGAAGATCTCACTGCTGGAAATTACACCATTAAAGTAACAGGTCTTTCAGGAAACCTTTCAGGGCAGACTGTGGAAAAGAATATCACATTTGGTCTGACTGATTCATTGTTCGGGACAGATCGTCCTCCGGTTAACCTGCAGAACAGAATATCGTATGCAGGGATTCACCATCTCAGGATCGATCGTGACTGGTTCCCGGGATATTTCCTGTTTCCAGGGTATAATAACACCGGGTATTCTATTCCAAAACGATGGAACCCGAACAATGCGATTGAATCCATCAATGATCAGAATGGAACGGTAATTGATACACCAGTAGTGGCCAACAATTCACTGATTCTCTATAACATTAATGAGAAGAGCACAACATACGGAGTAGAACTATCTACAATACTCAAATACGGACTCGAAGACAACAGGAATACGACATTTTTATTATATGATATCGGTGAGCCATACCTCACCTATATTGATTCAGGTACCGGAACGAGGGTGAATGTAACCGGAACCCTCACATCATTCCAGGAGGGTAATAGGATGGCATTTACCAGGGCAGAAATGTATCAGTCAGACTTCCCAGAGCATGAAAATACCTTTGATCCATGGAACAACACAACTCTCATGCAGGTTGACTATAACCTCTCCGATGGAATAACGGTTCCTTCAGGTGATGTTTTTATGCTGTATGGGGTGACAAAGCCGATTCAGTCTTCAGTCAACGAAACAAACATCCCACACAGGTACACAATCAACAACCGGATTGCACATGTAACATATCTGATCCGCGATGAAGACGGAAATGATGTATATAACTCAACCCGGAGTGTAAATCTTTCGCGGTTATTTAACCAGGGATCTTCTGATCGGTTCAACTCAATCTTCGAGTTCGGTCATGAGTTCAGGATGACAGATAAACCAGGACGGTATACGATCATTTCACAAGGGATTGATCTGGCAGGAAAGCCGGTAGAGGGAGCTGAAAATACAATTACGGTTACTGTTCAAAGAACTGATAAAATCTAAAATATTCATAGGTCACCCATTATATTGTAAATACTAAACGTTCTGTATAACCCGGAACGTTTACTTACTATTATAATTACATAATTGGTCTGTAGATACATATACAGACACATGAGATTGTCATTAAGAAATAATAAATTCTGGATTTAACCGATGAAATTTGTTAAAGTATCAATTATTCTTGTTACATGTATAATTCTTATCGTTACCGGGATGACCATCATCTCACTTGTGTATAATCAGCCAATACCACGCTCTGATATCAGTTCAACCCTCTCCAAAACTCAATATCTTACACCAATAGAAGAAGATAAGGAGTGGACAGTACATGTCCCGGTTCCATCAATAATGAATAAGGAATTATTATTTATCATTAGTACCATTTTCGGATTCCTCATTATATGCGTCATTGTCATTTTAATCAGGAATTACAAATATTCTGAAGCGTTAAAAGAAAAAATAGCCACAATATCAAGAGAACTTGAAATTAATCAGCAGGATCAGGCTGAATTAACCACAAAAAAAATCGAGGTTGAAGTTGCATATGAGGAACTGACTGCTATCGAGAATGAAATGCGAAGTAATTTTTCATTACTTGAGAAAAAACAAGCTGAACTGGAGATCGCCCAAAAACAATATCATGATGTTGTGGAAGATCAAACTGAACTGATATGCCGGTATAAACCAAATGGCGAACTAATATTTGCAAACCAGGCGTTTTGTAAGTATTTCAGGATTGATTCCAATAATTACAAAGGAATTAAAGTTAAGGAAATGATCTCTCAATCAGAACGTAAAACTCGTTCTGACCACTATGCATCGATAACAAAGGAATACCCGGTAAAGACTACAATACACAAGTCTTTGCTTCCAGGCGAGCAGTTCAGATGGCAGGAATGGGCAGACCGTGCCATATTCAATGAACAAGATGAAATTATTGAATACCAGTCAGTAGGGAGAGATATTACCGAACGGGTAATAATGAATGAAAAACTTCTCCAAACGAGGTATTCTCTCGATCATATGAATGATCTCATGATCTGGTGCAGGAATGATGGAACGATCATTGATACCAATTCAGCGGTAACCAGTCTTCTGGGGTTTTCCCAGACCGAACTCATCTCTATGAATATAATGGAGATAATGTGTGCAGATTGTAATCTGGATATGAAGCAATTCGGTGAACAGGTCCTCACACAGGGTGGAGAAGGGTCTTTTGAAAAGGAATTACTGGCAAAAGATCAGACCCGGATTATTGTGGAGGTCTTCATGAGTTCCTTTAAATATCGTGGTCATACGTTGTTTCTCCTCTGTGCACGGGACATAAGGGCAAAAAAAACTGATGAAGCGTTAATAAGGCAGGCATTTACACAGATTGAAAAAAATATTGAATATTTTTCAATCCTGAACGACCAGATACGCAACCCGTTAACCATCCTTTTAACATTATCCTCTGATCTAGATAATGACCAATTTGTAGAGTTTGAAAAACATATTCACAAAATTGATGAAATTGTGGATAAGTTAGACAAAGGCCTTATGGAATCTGAGAAGGTAAGATCCTTTTTAAGAAAACATTACTGGGAGGAGGAGTAAACCGGTATCTCATCATATATTGAAGATGCGTAACTGAGGTATCCAGGCACAGAATCGGAGAATGAAGACTAATGAAAAAAGTTAAACTTTTCTTTAAGTGTATAGTTTTCCTGGATTAATTCTTCAAGAATTGTGAACATTATCTCCTGTTTTTGAACTAATTCAGATTGTAATAATTTAAAATCGGTAATATCCTGGAACACGGTAAAAACCCTGGACAGATCTGATATATCGTTTTTAATTACCTTTGATTGGATCAAAAAATACTGGCTTTTTCCTCCGCGATTATTCACAAATATCTCATACCGATGAGATGGTATTTTATTATACATAGAGAGAATAACCATTCTTAGAGCATCGTAACTATCTTGCGATAAATATGGGATCAAATCCATTTTAACTGACAAAGGCATATTCATCGCTTTTTGATAATATATTCTACTCAATGCATTTGTGCGTAATATTTGTATACAAGAAATGCATTCAATCAACATATCGGGATTATTCTGTAAGTACAGGTTCAGATCCAAAACTCCGTTTCTTGTTAAATTATCCAGATATTCCTTTACTTTTGACCAGTCCTCCTCGTTGATTGCAACCGGAGCAAACTCAAACAAAGAACGGAATCGCTCTTCACTTGCAAGAAGTTGTTTTTTTAAATTTACCTTTTCTGTAATATCGACAGCACAAATGACGGTTGACATGAACCCAGGTTTAAAAGGAATACTCATTATTGATACTTCATAATACCTTTCAATTCCACGAACATCATACGATAATTCAATTTTTGAAATATTCTGATAATCAAATTTTTTTAGACCCTCAATTACGGGATGGGACGAAAATAGTTCCAATTTGAGATCATCAACCCGTTCACCAATAATCGGATGATCGAGAAGATTGCATAATTTCTGAGCTGATTTATTAATATACTGGATTCGCCATTTATCATTGATAACAAGTATCAGATCTGAACAGACATCAATAAGATTATTGGTTGATAGTGTATTGTTCAAAAAGTATCGCTTTGAATTTCCTATCTCTAATTTTCTTACCTGTCCAAGAATCTCCATACGGTCCAATCGTCTGCTAACAGTATGGCGGTCCAATCCGCATATTTGTGCTATCTCCTTGATCATGAGTGCCCGGTGTTGACCATAGAGTGACTTGATGATAAGGTCTTCAGCATGGTCCATGTTGATTTCCAAGAATGGTAATATTTATTTGTAGGGGTAGGGGTAACCGCATTCAATCAATACTTATAGAAAAAACCAGAGAGGTCAATTAACTTTCATTTTATCTGTTCAGCCCAGAGAGAATGAATGCGGTGAAACTATGAGTATATCAGCCCTTCCTGCAACCTCGAAAGAACTAGAGTCTCTTCAGACATTATACGACTCTATACCCTTTGCAGTATTTGTTATTGGATCAAACGGACTTTTTATTGATTGTAACAAGACAGCACTCAGCATATTTTGTGCATCCAGCCGTGATAACCTTATTGGGAAGCCTCCAGGAGTATTGTCGCCTCAAAAACAACGAAATGGTAATGATTCAGAGACAGAAGCAAAGAAACATATTCAAGATGCACACCAATCTGGATTAGCCAATTTTTATTTTGATCATCAGACCCTTGATGGCAAGATATTTCCAGCAAAAGTAATCTTGAGCAAAATTGCCTATGTTGGTGAAGAATGTCTCTTAGCAACTATTGCAGATATAAGTGGTCAGGTGAGAGTGGAAGAAAACCAGGCTCTTATCGATGAAAATCCATATGCCTTGATCAAATTAAATCCTGATCTTACCATTGCAGATGTCAACCCAGCCTTTTTGCAGATTACTGGGTACAAGAGAGAGGAATGGATTGGAAGATCAGCAGGTGACTTCAATGTTCTCAAGAGAGAGGGTCCAACTCCTCTTGATGCAATCAAAGCCAAGTCAACATTGAAAGGTAATTATGTTGCAGATTTCCCAAATGGTATCACTTCAATGGAGTATTCATATATTCCAATATTTGATGCGGATGGAGCAATATTATATATTTATGCAATTTTTGCTGACAGGACCAAATTGGACTCGAAAATTAATGAGTCAAATACCCTCATAAAAGAAAACCCTGCTGCAATATTGTCTCTTGATTTGAATGGAAGAATACAGGCATATAACCAGGCATTCTTAGATTTTTCACATATATCTCAGGAAAAAATCCTCTTAATGAATGTCAAAGAGTTTAAAATACTTGAGAGGGTAGGCCAGTCAATATCAGAGGTAATTTCTTCAGGAAAACCTTCCAAAGGGAAAATGGTGGTTGACTTCGATTGGAGTGTACGAATTCTTGACTTTACCTACATACCAGTGTTTGATGCAAGAGATGAAGTTACCGGACTCATAGGGATGTTTGTAGATGTGACTGACCAGGACAGTCGAATGAATGAGATGGATTCATTTCTTAGTGAGAATCCTCACGCTATTATGACTCTCAACCCAGACATGGCAGTCATGGATGTAAATCCAGCGTTTTGTAAGATATCCGGATATTCACATGACCAGGCAATTCGAATGCAGCATAAAGAATTCAAATCTACAGATCGCGTAGGTGCAACTGCTGCAGATGCCATTAACAATAAGAAAGCCATGGGCGGGAAGATTACGTGCCTCTTTCCGGCAGGAATCAGACATCTGGAATATACCTACATTCCAATATTTGACAAAGCAGGAAGAGTCACAAAGGTCTTCGATATTTTTGCGGACGTCACATCACTTGTAGAAAAAATCAACGAATCAGAGAGTCTGATAAAAGCGAATCCGGCGTCGATTCTGACAGTTGAACCAAATGGAAAGATCCTATCCGTTAATCCATCATTTATTGCAATCTCACATTTGTCAGAGGAAAAACTTCTCTCAATGAAGTTACAGGAGTTTAACATTATCAGTCGGGAGGGTCTGCCATTATCTGAAATTTTAAGTAAAAAAGAAATATCTAAAGGGATGCTGGTGGTTGATTTTGGATGGAGTGTAAGAACCCTTGATTTTACATATATTCCTGTCCGTGATGCAAATGAAACCGTGACCAGTCTGGTAGCGATGTATATTGACGTCACAGAGCAAGTTTCCCGCCTGGATGAGATGGAATCCTTTCTTGGCGAGAATCCTCATGCGATTATGACACTTAGTCCGGAAATGGCAGTGTTGGATGTAAACCCTGCATTTTGTAATATATCAGGGTTTTCTCATGGCCAGGCAACCCGGATGCAGCACAAAGAATTCAAATCTACTGATCGCGTAGGTGCAACTGCTGCAGATGCCATAAACAATAAAAAAGCCATGGGCGGAAAGATTACATGCCTCTTTCCCGCTGGAATCAGACATTTGGAATATACCTACATTCCAATATTTGACAAAGCTGGAAGGGTCACCAAAGTCTTTGATATTTTTGCAGACGTCACATCTCTGATTGAGAAAATTACTGAATCTAATTCCCTGATTAAAGAAAATCCTGCATCCATCATGTCTCTGGATATACAAGGGAATATTCTATCAGTAAACAAGGCATTCCTTGAGGTATCTCACATATCTGAAGAGAAGTTGCTCACAATGAATGGGCGAGATTTGAACTGTATAAAAAGAGATGGTCCCTCCATTTCCGAAGTCGTATCTTCCAAACAGGCATCTAAAGGGAGAATGATAGTTGACTTTGAATGGGCCGTAAAAACTCTTGACTATACGTATATCCCGGTTCTAGATGCCAATGATGCTGTGACAAGCATTGTTGCGATGTATATCGACGTATCAGACCAGGTAGCATATGTAAATGAAATAGAGTCTTTCATACGGGAAAATCCTCATGCTATTATGATGATGGACACGGATATGCGAATAACTGAGACAAATCCTGCGTGCTCAAAGATGCTTGGATATAGTCATGAAGAGATCACCCGGATGAAACTATCCGATCTAAAGGTTATCGAACGTGAAGGTCAGACCATAAGGGATGCTTTACAAACAAAACAACCGGTAAGAGGAAGAGTTATTTCTGATACACCTGCAGGGATCAGGCATCTCGACTATGTATACATCCCAATTATGGATCAAAAGGGCACGGTAATCCGGTTCATCGAAATATTCTCTGATATGACCGCAATACGATCACTGGTACAGTACCTGAATAAGTCGGTCGAGGGGGTCCAAAGCAATATTAGTTCTCTTGCAAAAGGGGATACAACATTTAATGTAAAAATCCTTGATGCAGATGAGTACTCATCATCTGCAAGAGAAGAGTTTGTAAAAATTGGAAAGGCCATAGATACTGCCCGCAAAGCCATTACTCATCTTGTTGAGGATTCAAACGCTATTGCAAATGCTGCGATAGCCGGGGATCTCAAATTTAGATCTGATTCTTCAGTTCATGAGGGTAGTTACAGAGAAATCATTGAAGGAATGAATAAGACCCTTGATTCCATAAACGTTCCAATTATTGAATCGATGAATGTTGCTAGTAATTATGCAAAATACAACTTTACTGCACACTTCGATCCAAAGATAGAGATAAAAGGTGACTGGATTCAGTTTAAAACAGAATTAAATAATATTGGCATTCAGATTTCAGAAGCGATATCACTCATCAACAAGAGTGTAAGTGACCTGGCATCAAGTGCAGAAGAAGCTAATGCAAGTATTGAGGAAGTTCTGGCCGGAGCACATCAGATTGCTGCAAATACCGGAAAGGTCAGCCAGAATGCTGATCAGGGAGGTGACGGAATTGTGCAGGTTCTGAAAGCAATGGAAGATCTCAATGAGACTGTGGCGGCAGTTTCACAAAAAACCGAATCTGTGTCAGCAGCGTCTAATGAGACAAATTCACTTGCAAAAGGGGGAATCACTCTTGCAAAGCAGTCTGAAAAGGCAATGGGAGATATTACAACTTCAACAAATGAAGTTGATTCTATTGTAAACGGAATTAATTCCCAGATGGATGAAATAGGAAAAATCGTTCGTTTAATTTCAGATATTGCAAATCAGACAAATTTACTCGCTCTCAATGCAGCTATTGAAGCGGCACGTGCTGGTGAAGCTGGAAGAGGGTTTGCTGTTGTTGCAGCAGAAGTCAAATCTCTTGCCCAGGATTCACGTAAATCTGCGGAAAACATTGCAGATATGATCGCAACTCTCCAGACGAAAGCAAACCAGGCAACACAGGCTATGGGAAAATCGACAACTGCAGTAAAAGAAGGAAGTTCAGCGTTAGAGCAGACTTTGACCGCATTCAATAAAATTGCCGATACCATTGAAGAGATTAACCAGAATATTGTTGAGGTGGCATCTGCATCTGAAGAACAGGCTGCTTCGGTTGAAGAGGTTACCGCCAGCATCCAGGAGGTTGCAAACCTTGTGCAAAATACTTCACGTGAAGCCGGGGATGCTGCAGCAGCGACAGAAGAGGCAAGTGCATCTATTGATGAGGTTGGCAGAATCATGGGAGGGGTTGTCCGGATTGTTGAAAATATCTCTGGCGAGATGACGAAATTCAAGGTAGCCTGATACTATGGCAGTAGCAGAAGCAGGAGCTCCTGCTCCGATTCATTCAATTTCATCCCAGTCAGGCGATGAGATCCAGGTGGTGGAATTTCTTCTTGAAGAAGATCAGTTTGCCATCAATCTTTTCGATGTGAGAGAGATTGTTGAATATACCCGGATTACCCCGCTCCCGGGGAGTGCCAGATATATTAAAGGGATAATTGATCTCAGGGGAGAAATAACCACAATCATCGATCTTAAGGAAAAGATGGGGATTTCTGCTCACAAAAAGAATCAGGAGCAGTCACGAATCATTGTAATTGATAGTTCTGTAACCAAGGGAAAGACCGGAATTCTCGTGGATGATGTAACCACGGTAATGTCAGTAACAACATCCCAGATTGATCAGAAAACCTGTGACAAGGATGATACATCATATATTCTTGGCATTATTAAACAAAAACAGGGAGATCGGGAGTCTGAAAAAACTGATCTCATCATATGGCTTGACATCCCAAGAATGCTCCGGGACCTGGGCCAGTAAAAAAAAATCAATTCTCTGTCATGTGAAGATCATCACCATCTTCCATAGTTTTTAGTGCTCCTGATATCATCATATCAAAGGTCATATTCTGCAGATAGAGGCTGATGGGTAGTGTATTTATAATTGCCATCCGTTCTCCGTTAACGGAATAGATATTCATCACCTCGGTATTCTCTGAAATCATCAGACATTCAAGGGTAAAGACCTGGTCTTTCCTTATGAGAGGACTGGAATACGCCTTTTCAAAAATATTTTCACGGAAAAAATCGTTTAGTTTGTCTATTTTATAATAGACAACACCAGGAATCCGGGGACCTGAATATGATATGCCTGGTTTGAAAAGGAGACTTACCTCACCTTTTTTTACTGCTTCTTTAATCTGTGTATGATACCTTCCCGGAACTTCCTGATCCAGGACAAGAATTGATAAATTACCAGTCATTCGCTCTATAAGAAGGTTGAAATGCCGCTTGATACTCCAGTCACCCTTCACATGCCAGAGAGGTACATATTCTTCATCTTTCTGTATCGAAAGAGTCTCAAGTATCGCGATGCTCTCTTCTGCAGCATGATTTAGTTCATTTTGAAGTTTTGGGATTACGATATCAGGAGGAACAGACCGGTAAAACAGAGGACTACCCTCTCTGACTTCGACAAATCCTTTTGCTGTAAGCTCATTGAGAATGTCATACACACGGGGACGTGGCACCCCGCTGATCTCATGGATCGTCCGGGCATTTGCTTCCCTGATTCCCACAAGTGCAACATAGATTTTCGCTTCATATTCCTTGAGACCAAGTTTTACTAGATTTTCAATGAGATTTGACATATGTTACTCTAATAGTTACAACACTATTTTATAAGTTGCTTCCGACACTATGCATCGCATCTGACTTAGCAATCGCCCAGGTGTATCATGAACCAGACCTATCTCATCATCATTCTCATGTGTGCTTTGATGGCAGGAATTACTCCATCATCTGCACTTGAAACGCCGGTTGACCATGAAGCTGCCCAGATATCAGTCCAGAATGTCACTCTTGACCCTGAGGTTCTCATGCAGGGTGACATAGGAAATATCGTCATTCAAATCAGAAATACCGGAAACCAGAGTGTGGCAATACGGCGGGCTGAACTATCCTGTGAGGACCTGACTGTTCTCAATGATCAGACATATGACTCAGTTGGGACTCTCGGTCCCGGGAATAATATGAAATTCGCTTTTTCAATAAAAGCTGATCATGAAGATGGGACCTATTACCTCAAGTTTTATCTTGATTTCATGGGATCAGGCTCCCTGCGTTATTACATACCGGTAACTGTAGAGAACTCTGAACCCCAGGTATCAGTCATCGACTCACCAGATACATATACAACAGATCGCAAGGACCAGATACATCTGACAATAGGAAATCCCAGGAAAGACAGTATTGATGGAGTAATTATTACTCCAAAAGGAGACGGGATTACATCAACCCAGTCATCGGTTTTTGTAGGAAGGCTTGAGCCTAATGGTCAAAAAAATGTAACCCTTGAGATTACTCCTCACACTGAAACTAATCTTACAGTAGATGCGTCATACAAGAATGGCAACAATAAACACATGGTCAGCCTGGAGGTTCCGGTTGAGACAGGAGTTAGAAATATTCGTGCTGAACCTATCGTCAGCGATCTTGAGGTTATCAAATCCGGTGATTATTACACCTTGAAGGGGAATATCGTAAACAACGGACTTGAATTTGCACACAGTATCATCCTGTCTGTAGGATCACCAGCCTCATCTATCGATCCAAGCCCGACGTACGTAGTTGGAAACTTGGAGCCAGATGAATCAACAAATTTCAAGATATCACTCACATGCCCTGGAGAAACATTCCCTCTCACAATCAATTACAAAGACATTGAAGGAGATTCATGCTCTGATACAACTACTATTAATCTTTCACATCCCGAACTGAATCCATTTCAAAAGCAGAAAAAGCCCGGAATTTTTGGTGATCCCATAACCCTGATCGGAATCATCATCGGTCTTGTTGTGTTAATCGGGGTAGTTATTTTAATAGCCCGAAAATTCAATTCAGGACGGAATTCATCAGATCTAGTCAGGAAATAATGGGTGGATGACATGGCCGTACAGGATGAAATTGTGAATCAGCCAGATCCATCTTCACCAGGTGAAGAGAATTCCAGAAAAAACCTTCTCCAGAAGATCAGGCACCACCGGTTGTTCTGGAAAGGAGTCATTCTCTTCCTGGTACTCGCTGTGATCTGTGGAGTTCTCGTCTATTACGAGATCCAGAGCACAGTCTATATCGAGGATAGCACAATTACAGCACCGGTTATCACTATAAGCCCGACAAATGTAGGAGTTCTTGAAAAGATCTATGTCACCGAGGGAGATATTGTCAGGCGAAACCAGGAACTTGCGAGAGTTAACAATGTGGCAATCCATTCAAAAGTCGCAGGGATAATCACAAAAATAGAAGACACACCCGGAATGGTAGTGGGCACACAGACTCCTGTCATCTCAATGATAGACAAAGAAAAACTCCGGATCGTTGGCAGAATTAAAGAAGACAAAGGATTGAAGGATATTAATCCCGGACAGCAGGCACGGTTCACTGTTGATGCTTTTCCATCTGAAACGTTTTATGGCACAGTGGAAAAGGTGGCCCCTATCGCTCGGCAAGGTGACATTGTCTTTAGTATATCTGACAAACGCCAGGAACAGGAGTTTGAAGTCACTGTAGAGTATGATGTAGACGAATACCCGGACCTGAAACCAGGCATGTCAGCAAAACTCTGGATTATCAGGTAACCTTTTTATGAAAAACTCGTCATCAGATCTCCTGAGCCAGAACCAGTTTCATGGAGGTTATTATGAGTGGATATGATCGTCTGAAATGGATGATCCTTCTCACCGTGATCATTGGAACATTTCTGGGCAGGATGGATCAGACAATCGTCTCCCTAGCTGTTCCCAAGATCATGGATGATTTTGCAATCACCACTTCAGATGCCGGGTGGATATCCACCGCATATATCCTTGCAAACGCAGTGTTTGTGCCGATCTGGGGAAAACTCGGAGATACCAGGGGAAGAAAACGGGTGTATCTCTGGGGATTCGGGATTTTCATCTTTGGATCAATTCTGGCCGGGTTTGCCTGGGATCTTGGATCAATGATTGTATTCAGGGTAATCCAGGCGATTGCCAGTTCTGCTGACTACCCAACCGCCATGGCAATCCTTACAATAACCTTTAGTGATCGAAAAGAGCGGGGGAAGGCTCTTGGTATCTGGTCTTCAGCATTTGCAGCTTCTGCAGTCTTCGGTCCCCTGATCGGTGGTCCATTAATCGATAATTTTGGATGGAGATCCGTATTTTTAATAAATCTCCCGATAGGCATTATCGGAATTATCATGGCTCTCACTTATATTCCTGAATCCATGTCTGATCAACGCAGTGAGAACTTTGACTGGTACGGAGCCTCAAGTCTAGGAGTGGCACTTGCACTTCTCGTGCTTGGTCTTGACAGAGGGTATGACTGGGGATGGACATCACTTCCCATACTCCTCAGTTTTGCTCTTTCAGGGGTGTTTCTATACATATTCTACCTGATCGATTCACGACATCCTGAACCGGTCATCGATTTCAGGTATCTGAGAATCCCTTCATTCACACATACCCTTGGCAACAATTTCGTGGTCTTTATGTGTATGATGGGAGTCATTTTTTTAATTCCGGTATTTGACCAGACATTTCTCGGATACACTGCAACGGAGACCGGACTACAGTTTATCCCGTTTGCCTGTTTCATGATTGTTGGAGCTTTATACGGCTCATCTTTTATCGGAAAGGTACAGACAAGATACGTGATTGCCGCAAGCACACTCTTTGCTGCATTCGGGATTTATCTTTTCACCGGACTGGATCCACGATCAAGTACATGGGATGTGATCATCCCTTTTAGTGTAATGGCACTTGGAATGGGGCTTGGAATGGCACAGCGAACCGTTGCAATCACATCCCTGGTTCCTCCAGAAGAGATCGGGAGTGCATCTGCAGTGCTTGCACTGGTCAGAAACATTGCAGGAGCGTTTGGAATCGCCCTGTTTACTACCATTCTCAATAACTCAATAGAAGACAATGTCATTGACCTCTCCAGATATTCGAGTATTTATCAGCATACTCCGGAGGTTATGAAAACAGTTACCGGGCTTATCAGCCTGGATGCACAGATTCTGGCATATCATACGATTTTTATTGTGGCTGCAATAATCCTGGTAGGTGGATCGGTGTTAGCCCTTTTCATAGAATCAAAAGAGGAAAAACGAAGTGATCAGAAGGTAATTGTTGAGATATAAAATGGAATACTCAATACATCCTAATTTAACACCCCAATTCTACAAATCTGAAAAAGAGAAGTTTATTTTTATTGAAAAGTCCCTTCAATTTTCATAGTGACAGGGTATTTCATCCCACCATATGATATCACAGTATCAGTGGAATTTATTTGTATGGTACCGGTATCTGGAGACAGTACTCCACTAATTGTTCCAGGTAGGGTTATTTTCCAACCCTGTTGTTCCATAAAATACTTAACTGTACCGGTCACTTTTTGTTCAACAGGATTATTTATTTGAGAATCTTTATCCAAACCGGTGGTATTGCCACCAATTTGTGGTTCTTTGTTCCCTGAATCAGCAGAAAGAGGGGAAAAACCTGGAATTTTATCAACTAATGACGGATCGAGTTGTACCGCTCGTTCATACGCTGCCTGTGCTTCATTTTTTTCATTGTAAGATGAATATAGTAAACAGAGATCTACCCATAACTTGGCATCTAATGGATTATTCCGGGATAGTTTAGAGATTTCATTTGAAATTGCATCATCTCGCATAGATTGTTCATAATTTGAACCTATTTCATCATTTTCATGATGAGAAATCGTATGTATTCGTACTGCCATTTCATATGCAGAGAGGGCATCTTTAGTTTTTCCAGCATTAAAGAGAGCTAATCCTTTATTATTCCAATAAACCGGATCATCTGGATCCAACAGGATTGCTTCATTAAACATAGTATCAGCTTCATCATATCTACCTAGTTCAAGTAAGCAAAGACCATTATTATTCCATGCTTCTATGTAGTAGGGATTCAATTGAATTACTTTCTGAAATATCTGGAGAGCTTCAGAATGTTTTCCCATTACACATAATGTAAAACCTTTATCATCTAATATATCAATCGAATCAGGTTCTATCTCTAATGCCTGATTAAAATACGATAGTGCCTCTTCATTTCTTCCCAGAGTTGTCAAGACAAGTGCTTTATTATTAAGTGCAGCAGTATTTTCCGGTTCTTCCATTAATACAAGGTCAAATGACTGAAGAGATTCCTCATACCTTTTTAGGGCATTCAATGCTAGACCCTTGTTTATCAACGAGTGTAAATCTTTGGGATTCTGTTGAATTTGAGTATTATAATATAGAACAGCCTCATTATATTGACCTGATTGAAGTAGTTTAGTACCAGAATCCGGTATAAACACGGGATTTGTGACTTCTTCTACATTATTAGTAATATTACCATCAGAATTCAATGTGTCTGTATTAGGTACCTGAGCAGACACTAGGGTAATAAAAAAAAGAATGACCAAATATCCGCATAATCTCATAGATTCTGCTTATATTATGTTAGTATATAGTTTGTTGCCATGCGGTTTTTTGCATAGTATAGAGAAATTTTATTAAATTTCTCGACAGAATCTTTTAAAGATTATTTCCCTTTTTAGATCTCCCTTTCATATAGACTATTACCACATTTGCTGGTTTATAATAAGGATAGAATTTTATATTATATCTTTATCAAAATGAAATTTTTATTCTCATGTTTTTTCAGATGGAAGGACAATTTTTTTGTTTTACCTTTGCAGGATTACTCAGGTACATCTTCTGTGAACAGAACTTTATGTTTATATTGATGTGTTTAAACGATAAAAAAAATGGTATTTTTCTATTGGATACACCACGAGGAGTTCTCAATAGTATTCCATTCCATCAGTGATAATTCGCAATCCTGATATACAATTCGATTTGTAATCTCAATCATTCTCAATTAATGCGAGAGGATTAATTAGATTGGACGTAAATTATGCATACCGGGTTTTGTTAACCGATGATGCCAACCTGGGAATTGGAGATAGTCATGAGATACATACGGGATTTTATTGTCATTTTTGCTGTTCTTTTATCGGCATTACTGGTTGTTTCAGCAACAGAAACACCAATTATAGGAAACGAGACTCCTTCTCATACCAAGTCACTTGTCATGATATACATGGTAGGAAGTGATCTTGAATCGGAAGACGGGGCTGGAACTGACAATATTAAACAGATCAACGAGGGAGTTGGAGATATCGTTCCTGGTGACCTGCAAATCGTGGTCGGGTATGGTGGTGCAAATAAAACCGGATGGAAAGGAATGACAATTGCATCCTATGACCAGTTAAAGAAGGATCTGCAAAATGAGGTAATTGGTGATGAAAGCATCAGTAGTTTCTCTGATCCTTCAATAGATATGGGATCTCCTGTAGGACTGAAAACCTTTATCGACTGGGTTAGCAAGCGGTATAGTGCTGATCATACCTACCTGATCTTCTGGGATCATGGAGGCGGGTACGGAGGTTTCGGGTCTGATGAAAATTCGGGAAATATGCTCAGCCTTGCTAATATAGCATCGGTTTTTAATGAAACTCAGTTCAAGCCTGAGGTTATCGGGTTTGATGCCTGTCTCATGAGTGAACTTGAAGTGGCTGCGACATTATCTCCATATGGTACATATTTCATCGGATCTGAAGAGATTGAACCCGGATCAGGGTGGGAGTATGCCAAGTGGATGAAGGTTCTTGCACAAAACCCATCTCAGAATCCCATAAATGTCAGCAGAATAATTGTTGATACTTTTGTGGATGCACCCGGTGATTCCGGACGAACATTGTCAGTTCTCGACCTTGAATTGATGCCAGACATAGCCAATAAACTTGAGGATCTTGGAGCATCACTCACCCAGGTAATGAAGGATACAACCGGATTCAGGTTAATTGGAAAAGCTTATCGAAATTCAACTAAATTTGCACAGGAACCTGGAAATAATGGAGGAACAAGTGTTGATCTATCCTTGCTGGTTCAGTATCTGATGTCACACGTTTCAGGAGCTGAAAAAGCAGGATCCAGTATCAACGAATCAATAAACAAGGCAGTTTTGTACGAACGTCATGACAAGTACATATCTGATGCAAGAGGTCTCTCTATCATGGACCCCCAGGGAACATCTCATGATCAGTATCTCGAAGATGGAGTTAATGTTAAGGTAACCCCAGGATGGGACTCTTTTATTACAGATTTTCTCCTTAAACAATCGACAGATAATGAAAAACCTGAATTAAACAGCACCGGAGTTAACTCATACGAATTAACTGATCCCTCGGGGACAGCATCAGTATGGGTTGAGTATTTTGCATATGATCCACAAACGAATGATCTCATAGCTCTTGGTGAAACCCCGGCAGTTGCTGATACAGAGGGGACCTATTCAATTCCAGAATGGGACGGTACATGGTTTTATCTGAAAGACAGTTCTGCATCAGACAAATATGCCCTTCTAGGGATGTTTTATGAGGATAGTACTGATGATGGTATTGAGGAATATTCATCAAAGGTCAATGTTACCCATGATGGCCTCCAGGATAATGTATATCTGTACTCCTACATTGATCCCGAAACCGGGAAGACAGATCTTGAATTCAGACCATATACTATCGATAGTACTGGTGAAGTTTTGATATCCCGGGCAACGATTATTCCTGCAAGGGGAGACAAAATCGATACTTATTCTGAACTTTTTAATCCTGATAGTAATGAATCAGACTGGATAAACCTGGGTAATATGACTGTTGAAGGTACAGTGGAACTGGTCCCATCTATACTCCCAGATGGAATTTATGCAACAGGTCTTTACGCAGATTATGGAAATGGATACGGAAGTGTCACAGATCTACAAAAGATAGAGATCAACGATGGACAGGTCACCCGGGATGGGAGTCTGACAATCTAATTTTCCATGGCCACTTTTTTTAAGATCTCTCCTGACATATGACGGAAACCAGAGTAAAGGTTTAGAAAACCTGACCACTAATAATTCTCGTGGGATGTCCCCATATATACCTTCGAAAAAAACCATACCGGGATTTAATCGAAGAATTATACATGACCTCGGGATGAATATCATGAAAAATATTGTTCTTATCGGCCTACCCGGAGCAGGAAAAAGTACCATTGGAGTTATCCTTGCGAAAACGTTAGGGATGCGGTTCATTGATACCGATATTCTAATTCAGGAAAATACAGGACGAATTCTTCAAACAATAATCAATGAAGATGGAACAGAGGCATTCCTGAAAACCGAAGAAAAGAACATACTAGGGCTCAATGTGACGAATGCTGTTATTGCCACAGGTGGTAGCGCCGTGTACAGCAGCCATGCAATGGAGCACCTGAAATCAGACAGCATTATTGTGTACCTGAATATCTCCTTTGATGAGATGAAAAGGCGGTTAAGAAACATCAAAACCCGTGGGGTTGTTATGATTCCCGGTCAGAACCTTCGTGATATGGTGAATCAGAGAATACCCTTGTATGAACATTATTCAGATATCACAATCGATTGCTCATATGACGATTTTGAGAATGTGGTTGAGAAAGTTGTTAAAAAGATCCAAATATCCTGATATAATTGCCAGTTCAAATTCAACTCATTAATTATGAACTATATCCTGTCCACACACAATTCCAGGTTTTTTCACAAAGGGGAGAAAAGATGAATCTGGTGACTACCCACCTGACCATGGCGGTTACTCTTCAGGACTTATGAGAAATTCTTTTCGTACCTTGTGTTTCGTAATCCACTCAACAAATAACCCGATTCCATGGTACACCGGATTTACTGGTATGTCAATAAAGTACTTCACCCCTTTCTCAAACCATCCCATGTCTTTCCAGTACTGATAATCTGCAGGAGATAACTCCTCAATCTGAGAGAACACCGCTCTTTGCCCGTGAAATAGAATTATATCTCTTAAGTCAGGGTTCTTTCTGACAGGACACTTAAGGGCAGCTGCAAATTGTTTCGCCCCCTTCGCAATGGCAGTCTGATTCTTCTCTGCACGATGTGACGGGAGGGGAATCGGGGTGACAAGACCAACTGTCCCTGCAATCTCAAATCCCCAGACCCTGGCAACCGTATCAAGATACTTGAGCACTTCAACATGTCCAAGCGCTCCAGTGGTGGCCAGAAGAAGAGTTCTCTTCTCAAAGAACCGTGGCCTGTGGAAGATATAACAGAACCTGTCAATGAATATCTTCATCTGACCGGTGACATTCATTCCGTACACGGGAGTGGCAAAGATCACCCCGTCGGCCTCTCTCATCTTCTGTTCTATAAGGGGTGCATCGTCGTGATTTGGACAGGACTCCTCGCCACGGGAGAAACAGAGGAGGCATCCTCTGCAGGGGAGAAGATTCACATCCTTCAGCCAGAGATATTCAAACTCTACGGGAATTTCTTTGTTCAGAAGACACCGCAAGGTTTCACATTCACGAAATGTATTACCCTTGTGTGGGCTACCCGTAATGACGAGGATCTTCTTTTGACTTCCCATGGTCTCACGTACTATCTACTATTGATTGACTATGTAGAGAAAATATCGCTGCGTAAGATTTCCCGGAGGCAGATGATCATCTCTGAACGATATCCTAACGATATCAGTATCACGGTCAGGAAAGTGAATGAAAGTAAAATGATATCCATAGACCAAAATAAAACCGAGATTTCGATCCTTTTTTCTAGGCCATTTGGATTCAGATTCAATATCTCTCCCAGGTTAGAACAGGAGAAATACCAAAACGGCAAATTAGACCGCCTGAATTGCGATAAGGGATCGATACATCGAAAAAATGTATTCGATTGTTTTATGGAAATCAAGAGTTTGATCTTACATTTATTTCCCTCTCTTCAATGACAGCATGCTGAATTTTAAAGACGAGTAAAAATATAATGCCGGATAAATATCAGTTTTTTGATATTTTCCGATTCGATATCAGACTTTTTTTGCAAAACATCAGGATTGTAATATATTAAAAACCGCCCATCATAGATGAACTTATTCTATATTTCTCATATGATACCTACAAGGTGAACCAGTCTGAAAAATTCGGCTGACAATTGTCTGACAACGTTTTTTCTTTAAATACATGTCCAGCACACATTATCATCACCACCCTTATTGTATCCAGACAAACGGATCGATATGGTTTCTGAAAACCTGATTCCTGTCCGAAGAGCGGCTGATATGCAGATATAGCCATTAAGGAACCATATGAAAACATGATTTAAGCTCCTTTATATCATGGACTTACCTCATTAATCTCTCATTAACCACAATGCCAGGCTGAATTTTAAAAATCGCCTGAAATATAAAAGAGGATAAATATCAGGTCTTTGATATTTTCCGATTCGATATCAGGCTTTTTTTGCAAAACATCAGGATTGTAATATATTAAAAACTGCCCATCATAGATGAACTTATTCTATATTTCTTACATGATACATACAAGGTGAACCAGTCTGAAAAATTCGGCTGACAATTGTCTGACAAAATTTTTTCTTTAAATACATGACCTGCACACATTATCATCATCACCCTAATTGTATCCGGATAAAGGGAACAGTATGGTTTCTGAAAACCTGATTCCTGTCCGAAGGGAGCTGATATGCAGATCAAGCCATTAAGGAACCATATGAAAACAAGATTTAGGCTCCTTTATATTATGGACTTACCTCATTAATCTCTCATTAACCACAATACCAGGCTGAACTTTAAAGATCGCCTGAAATATAAAAAGAGATTAATATCAACTCATTGATTTTTTCCGATTCAATATCAGACTTTTATTACAAAACATCAGGGTTGAAATATATTAAAAACCGCCCATCATAGATGAACTTATTCTATATTTCTCTCATGATACCTACGAGGTGAACCAGTCTGAAAAATTCGACTGACAATTGTCTGACAAAATTTTTTCTTTATAAGGTTCCTCACCCCCATTCCTGATCGAAACAACAAACCGGACTCTCAATAAAGTTAATGATAAATTATGGATTAAAATCTGGTGAATAATCAACATCATTTAGCAACCGACTTGTTACTCGAATAACCGGCTCACCGGTCTCATCTATAGTTTTCTTTTTTATCTCTTTCCATTCTTCATCGGCAAGAAAAAGTTTCCATTGAAGTTCCATTGTTGCAATATCAGGCCATTTTAGTAGATAAATGAACTCAAAATTCACAACAGAGACACTTTCCCATAGAGCAATTATCTCAAAATCATAGCGTTTCATAATTCGGAGTGCATGATTTTTAAACCTATTATGGAAAATATCCCTTTTTTCTGGAGATACCTCATAGATACGGAGTTGATATACCCAACGAATGTCGACTGACTCCTTTTTCATTATAGAACCTCTTAATGCGGTGTTAAAGTATTCATTAATCATGGTAGAAGAAATATATTTTTGAGTCATCATCGAAAGACGCGATTATCTAAGCATTATGTCAAAATATAACTAAATTTTTAAATATTTTCTACCATCAGAAGTTCACGAACTCAGTTTTTGCGCCGAGTACAATTTGACACCAGATGTCCCATGTAGTATAATACTCAAATCTAATCCCGCGACAAATTGTTCTTTAATTAGTGAGAAGAAGTATTTGAGAAGATATTTCTGCACTTGTTTTTTATTATTCTTAATATCCAGATTCGAGGAAACCTGATTCTTATAAAAGTTTTTGAAATTATCATTGGATGGATTCACATCAGGATGCAATTTCAAACCAGCATTGCAGGAAATAAAGATACAGAATTCAGGGGGGCCAATGGCATTTCCTTTCATAAAAAATTGCCTGTATTTTAACCAATGAATGAACCTTCTTCTAAATTTTAAGCAGAAAATCACCCTTTGTTATGGACATCATTATGTGGTCCTGGAAATTGAGGTTACAAAACCCGTTATCAAACATCACTGCTATTAGTTTGATATCAATTACCCCCATCCAGACCCTCCTTTTAAATCCGTTTGAAAAGGAGATTCTAATGAATCAACACCTCATTTGTTGTCACCCGGTAACCTCAGTATCAGTTCAACCGATTCTATCCAGACCTGTTTGGCTTTTCTGGCATCCTTTCCAAGAACGACTTCTGTGATACGCAGACCGATAGTGACCCCAAGAATAGCACGAGCTGCACTATCTGGATCAGTTAACGGGTGGATCTGCTTCTCATCTATCTTACGGGCAAGATATTCCGTGACCAGAAGGATATTCTCATCAAACATACGGGAGAACTGGTCCCGGAACCGACTATCTTGAGGAAGCCTGGAAACGAACTGGATAAAGATAGATGCATACGGTTTTTGATCTTCGAAAATAAAACTGGCGAGTTTTTCCAGGACAACATGAATGTGTACATCTTTATCAAAAATTGATATAAATCCGTCACGGATCTTTTGAATCAACTCGACACTTACCGCACATAACAGGGTTTCACTGTTCTCAAAGTAAGAATAAAGTGCACCTTTGGTTACCCCTACTTTCTTAGCGATCGCCTCCATCGTCACCGCATCCCAACTCTTTTCGGCCGCAATCTCAAGGGCGGCAGCAATGATCTTCTTCTTTGCATCCTCCCGATATTCCGCATTGATCCGTGGCATCGACATTACCATTTGATGGGACGGTATATTCACCTTGCGTTTTAAAATTAAACTTAGGTTTTATAACTAAACATATGTTTAATTAATTGAACGGCGATACACTATTGACGGGACATGAAACCCGTAATAAAGAGGAGATTTCGGAGGAGATGGAGATTTCATACGATGAATCACGTGACCAGAGAGACGGACAGTACAGGGAAAAAACAGGAAACACCGAAGAAAGAATGAAAGGGTGGGCCCGTTTGGTTCTGATACTGATAGTGGTGACATTCTTAGTTACACCGTCGGGAGCGAGCGACAATGAGATAGGTATTACAAATCCTACGGTCATTATCACTGGTTATCAGGTTACTCCCGCGGTACTCCTACCCGGCGATACGGGAACTGTTACGCTCACTATCAAGAATACCGCTGAAAGTGCTTCAATGAAAGAAAACAGTGGTGTCACACTGGGTGGTACCTTTGCAAGCACAAAAAGCACCGACATCAATGCTTTTATCGAAAAAATACACCTGGAAGAGAATGGTATCAAAGTACTGACTGACGATTTTGATCGTCTTGGGGAACTCGGCCCCGGTCAGTCGATCCCGGTGACTCTTGTCATCCAGGCCCCGGAAAAGAGCGGGATCTATTTCCCGGAAGTATGGATAGATGTCAAGGGCGGGAGAAGTACCCGTTACCCTATTACCGTCAATGTTAATACGGACATTTCAACCCAGAAGAAACCAGCCCTCTTTGTCTCACAAATACGGCCAGACCAGGTCGCACCCGGTGACAATTGCGTAGTGGCGGTCAACATCACAAATACAGGGCTGACTCGGGCGAGCGATATCGCGATAGATCTTAATTCGACGATCAAGTCCCTCGTCCTTACAACTGCTGGCCATTACTATATGGAACATCTCGATCCCGGCGAAGGAATGAATTTTACTCTTCATCTCGCGACCGACAAGAACACTCCAATCGGCATTGATCCGGTCATCCTTACCATCGTCTACCACAACCCAGATGGGACCATCGAACGACAGATCGAGACAATCGGCATACCAGTCAAAGGAAAGGCAGTAATAGCAGTAAAGTCCTTTTCCACAGACCCTGTTCGCCCGGTACCGGGTAATGCGTTTACTCTGATTATTAGGGTAGAGAATACCGGCACCGATCAGGCTAACTCCGTCCAGGCCGCTCTGGAAAGCCCATTTTCCGGCACAAATTCAACATTTATCGGTTCAATTGACAAGAACAGCGATGCACCGGCAATCTTCTATTTACAGGCCACGATGGATGGGACCATTCCAACCAACCTGACGATCTCGTACAACGATGACTTCGGCTCTCATAAGATTACGGAACAGGCAACTATTACAACAAGCCCAGGATCCGGGATACTGCCTATTGTCGTCATGATCCTGATTCTCCTTATCATAGTGGGAGGCGGCTACTGGTACCTCCGTATCCGACCGGGGAAATGGAATGGCGAATAACGGTGGTGGGTTCGATGTCTCTCTTTATCTTGCAGTGCGGGCGATTCGGCGTGGAAACCGAAGCACGCTCCTCCTCACCATCCTTATCATCGCCCTTGTCGTGGTGTTGATGAATTTCCTTGGTATGATCATCGGTGGAGTTGTAACCCTCTATAATGATCAGATGATCGATTATCAGTATGGACATGTAATCATTGAACCCAAAGACAAACAAACTGCTATCGCAGATGCTGACGGTCTTGTGAAACATCTCCACCGGATTCCCGGGGTCACCGGTGTTTCAGCCCATGTAAGCACCGGAGTAACCATCACAAATACCAAAAACGGGAAGTTCCAGTCAAAATCCCTTCTGGCTTTCAACCCGATAGATGAACAGGCAGTCACTAAGTATCAACTGGTGATAACGGATGGGGACTACCTCTCCAAAGGTGATACAGACCAGATTCTTTTAGGATCACTCCTGGCCGGTAACGAGGACGAATCGCAGGACAAACTGCCCTCACTCGGCGGGGTTAAAGTTGGTGATCGAGTCGAGGTGGCATACAGTAACGGCGTTATCAAGAGTTACCGTGTGAAAGGGATCTATGAGAGTCTGGGTGCCCTTATCGATTCCTCTGCATTTATCACCAGGAACGAGATGGATTCAATCATGCATACCGAAAACACAGCAACTGAGATCCTGGTGCGAGGAACATCATCTGAGGATGCAAAAGCACTCAAATATGTGATCATGGAATACGGAGTGGAGGAGAAGGTGAAAACTTGGGGCGAGAAAGGGAAAGGCATCCTGGGTGATGCCATATCAAGTCTCAACCTTATAAACAACATAATGACCCTTGTTTCCCTTATCGTGGCAAGCGTCGTGGTTTTCATTGTCACGTATATCAATATAATCAATCGGAAGAAACAGATCGGGATCCTCAAAGCAATCGGCATCAGGAAACAGATCATCGTTGGAAGTTACCTTCTTCAAGTACTCTTCCAATGCACCTGCGGAATTGTAACCGGCATCCTGATGCTGAATGGGATCAGATTCATCCTAACCGTTAATAAGGTCCGATTTCCGATGGGGTATCTTACACCAGAGATCAATTTTGAGTCTTTGGGCGTCAGTATCATTCTCCTCTGCCTGGTTTCCCTGATATCGGGTTACATCCCGGCCCGTCAGGTAACAAACGAAGAGATTCTTGATGCAATGAGGGGTTGAACATGATCAGGGTTACGGACCTGAAAAAGATCTACCGGATGGGTCTCGTTGAGGTTGCAGCGTTAAAAGGAGTCTCATTTAATATCGAAAAGGGTGAATTCGTGGGAATTATGGGACCTAGTGGTAGTGGGAAGTCCACGCTCCTTCACCAGCTCGGACTCCTTGATACGCCTTCGTCAGGCAGGATCTTTATCGATGACATCGAAGTCACCCGACTGGACGACGAGGCCCGTACCAGGTTCCGGCTTATGCATCTTGGATACGTTTTTCAGGACTATGCACTTGTCTCGGAATTGAACGTAAAAGAGAACGTTGCCATCCCGGCAATCACGCAGGGTCGTATCCTATCGGAATGTTACGTTGCGGCAACTGAGATGCTGGAGAAGGTTGGGTTAGGGAATCGTCTCGACCATCTCGTGTACGAGTTATCAGGTGGTGAACAGCAGCGGGTTTCGATTGCCCGGGCGCTGGTGAACAAGCCGGCGATCGTCTTTGCGGATGAACCTTGCGCAAATCTCGATACCGAGAATTCCCGGACCATACTCGAACTTTTCCGGTCAGTTAACCGGGATCTCGGTCAGACAATTGTTATGGTTTCGCATGAGTTATGGCACCAGGAATACTTTGATCGGATAATCTTTATTCAGGATGGTCTACTGGAAAAGGAAAGAATATAAAATGAAGATATGGTACAATTCCATGACCACTGTTCTTTATGTCGACAATGGTGTCCAGGTGTGGAGTATCGTTTCTCATATCTCTAAGAAATTGTACTCAAACCAGTTGTAGACGGTATAATCTGGAATTAAAGCGTTTTCAGTCTTTATATTCGGGTCCATTTATGTAATCGTGTCAGGGATGATTTCCCATGGCCGGAAGGTTTTTTTAAATCAATTTTCCTCTTATTGAATCAAATAGTGGCAATTATTAGATAAAAGAATCCTTTGGAAAAATTATCAGACAAAGAATTGGTAGATTTGATCAATAATATCAACGATAGTAGGGTGAAAATGTGGGCACGGAATTTGTAGTCGAATAGGAAGAAGAGATTACTCTCTTCCCCCCTTCTAAGAACCGTACGTGAACCT